>NZ_JAMXSA010000002.1:0-127008 GCF_024124465.1 Microbacterium sp. CnD16-F | reverse complement strand
CCCACTCCTGGGCTGTACTCCGACACCGTGAGTGAGCTCGTCGCGAGCATCTGCAATCACAACGAAAACTAGCCCCCACATCCCTGAAGGATCACGAAACGGTTACACCACTCCACGGGACTTGACCCGCGCCGGTTGCGGGTGCAGCGCCCTCTGGACGATCTCTAGTTGGTCTGGCCGAAGGTCTGAGCGGTGTTCCCGGAGCGGCTTCATCGTGCCGTTCTGCAGACGAGACACGTAGTCGAACTCGTCGCCCGTCCATGGGTAGGGGGAAACGCCGCTCAGGGCGGTGTATAGAAGGATGCCGACCTGGAACACGTCGGACATCTTCATCGGGCCACCGCTGTAGCTGTTGAGATGCTCCGGGGTGAGGAAGCCTGGCGTCCCCGGCTGGCCCGCCACGGTAAGACCCGACCGCAGGGTGTGGCGCGCGAACCCGAAGTCCAGCACCTTGTAGGTGCCGTCGCTCAGGCGACGAACGTTGTTGGCGCTCAGGTCGCGGTGAATGACGGATTTCTCGTGCCCGGCTGCCAGGCCGTTGGCAACCTGCACGCCCATGGATTTCGCGCCGTCCCAAGACCATGGGCTACCGGTCAGCAGGTTCCCGAGGTCGTCACCGTCGAGGTACTCCTCGATCCATGCGGCCCCTCGCACTGGCGTGCCCAGCTCCACAAGATCGGATTCGACCTTCACCACGTTGGGGTTGTCGATGCTGGCCAGAAGCTGCACCTCGCGCTCGGCTCGCTTCAGGGTTTCGTCAGTGGTGAATTCGAGCGCTACGACCTTCAGCACGCAGGACGTTCCGTTGCGCGAAACGCGGCGTACGGCTTTCTGGCCACCGGCAGCTCCTATCGGCCCCTCATCGGTCAACCCGAGTTCGGTGATCGCTTCCCCAACCAGAGCATCATCTGCGACAGTCATGGCTTGAACTTATCGATACAGCCGTATGGAAGCGTCCCGTACCCGAGGGCGGCGTGTCGCGGCGAAATGCGTCGCCAGATCCTCGCCAGGAATGAGGAGCACGGGCTCGCACGACTTCTCCCCGGATACGCGCGGAAGTGGCTGAGCCGAAAGGACCGATCTGCCTTCGACATCGAGATTGACGACGTCCGACTGCAGTGGAACAGCACCGACAAGGACCGACGTCGGTGAACGAGGTCGGATCCATCCACACGGTGCAGGGTTACGACCTGAACTACGCGGGCGTGATCATCGGTCCCGACCTTCGGTTCGATACGGTGAGCGGACGGCTTTTCGTCGATCGCGCGTCGTGTCACGACACCAAAGGCAAGGAGAACAACAAGCAGCTCGGCGTCGTTTACTCCGACGACGACTTGCTGACGTTCATCCGCAACATCTACGGCGTCCTCCTCACGCGTGGGGTCCTCGGAACGTACATCTACGTCTGCGTCCCTGCCCTGCGCGAGTATCTGAGCGCGCACATGCCTGTCAGCGAGTGACCGGGCGGTCGTCTCTCACTCGCATGTCTCAAACACATACGCCGGATCGTCCGACGTGACGAGGTCCCGATCCCGCAGGACGACGGATGTCGGTGTCTCCGGGTCGGCGCAGACCTCGTCCCACTGGCGGGGGAGGTTGTCGGTGTACTCGATGGCGAGGACATGATCGCCGTAGACCTCGGTGTAGGCGGAGCACTCGTCGTAGGCCGCGCACTCCTCGACGACGGCGAAGTCGAAGCCGGCGCGCGAGTGGAGGAGCGAAGCATCCTCGGCGGCGTTCTTCTGCCCAGCCGCGAGTCCGACATCGTGCGCGGTATCGACGAGCAGGGTCGCGAGGTCGAGCGCATCATCGCGGGTGAGAGCGCCGTCGGTGCGGGTGTAAGTGTCGAGGTTGTCGAATTCGACGGCGTCGAACCCGTCGGACGCGCAGTCGCGGATCCACGGCCCGACGATCTTCGCGATCTCGTCCGCCTGGCGGGTGTCGAGGATGACCTCGTCCGGCCAGTCCGGGTCGATGACCGGCTCGCCATCGTCGTCGCGGAGCAGGAGGTCGTCGGGCCAGGCATCGAGCTCGCCCGGCTGCGTCTGGAACCCGTTGACGTAACAGACGGAGTAGAGGTCGTCGACGGATGCCGCGGCTCGGTCGCGGACCACGATCTCGACGCCGTCGGGCAGGTCGTAGGCGCCGCCGAGCTGGTAGTCGAGGTGGCCTCCGGTGGATGGCAGGTGCGGTCCGGCAGGAGGGTCGTGCGGCGGCGGCGACTGGCCGGCGCATCCAGTGAGCAGCCCCGCGGTCACGGCGAGCAGAAGAAGCGTGCGCCGGACGGTCATGTCGCGAACCTACCCGACGCCGGGGGATCGGTAGACTCGACGGGCCAGCCTCTGTAGCTCAATGGAAGAGCAGTTCCGTCCTAAGGAAACGGTTGGGGGTTCGAGTCCCTCCAGGGGCACCATAGAACGCTTACTCGAAACAAGAGCCCAATCCATCGGGTCGAGTAGGTCTTCTACGGTTCCACTGCTATTCGCGTCCGCGCTGTCCAGCGTCGGGCGCGTTTCGTTTTCTGTGACCATGAGAGTTGCCCAGTGGCGCTGGGCTTCCACCAGCAGGCGCGCGGGTTCCGAAAGCTCGGCCTCGACGCGATCAGCGTCAATCACCCAGATGTGGGCGAAGATCGTTTGATTGAGCATTCGTCGCATCTCGTTGCTGGCCTTCACATATAGCTCGTACGGGTTTGCGAGCAGCTTCAGCCAACCTCGAATGAACTCGGCTCCTGCGCCGAGATCATCATTGATGGTCGTGAGGCGGGCGTCGATTTCCGCCCGGTCACGTTCGATTGTGCGAATGCGCTCGCGTGCCTTGGATGACGCGAGGCCACCTTCCGCCACGAGGTCGATGAGGTTGTCAGCCTGCACCGACAGCCGGTTGAGCTGATTGGTCAGCTGTTTGCGCAGCAGCCGCTGGGCGTTCTCTTGATCGCCGAGCGCATCATCGATGCTTCGCTCGACGGCCGCGATGAACTCGGGCTGCAGTCGGACGGTGCGGTAGTGCTCGATGACGGCATCTTCGACGGCGTCGAATGGAAGGTGCCGAGACTCGCAACGGTCGTCCTGTCGAGCACGGCAGAAGAAGTAGAAGTAGTCCTGTCCGCTTCGGCCGATAGTGCGCTGCACGATCATGCGGCTGTCGCTCACGCCGCGCTCAACGCGGCATTCGCCGCACCAGAGACTGCCCTTGAGGTAGTGCGCATAGAGGCGCTTTCGTTCGCCCGCACGTCCGGTCGTCTCCAACATCGTTTGGACCTTGTCGAACACTGCGCGGTCGATCAGGGCGGGGTGTCGCCCTTCGTACCGTTCGCCCTTATAGACGACTTCGCCGAGGTAGTAGCGGTCGCGGAGGAGGCGGGACATTTTCGACGTTGACACCGGCCCTGCGGGGCGATGCGCGGTTGGACGTGTTGTGAGGCCACGGTCGGTGAGCTCATCGACGATCTCGTCCATCGTGTGCTCACCCGAGGCATAGAGGTCGAACGCGAGCTTGATGAACGGGGCTCGCTCTTCGTCGATCCCGACTGCGCGGATCTCGCGCCCGTCGACCCGATCGATGGTGTTGAGGTATCCGATGGGGGCTCGCCCGATCGTCCCGCCACTCTTTGCCTTCTGCGCCATCTTGTACGAGATGTCCGCGCCGTCCTCTCGGGAGCGGTACTCGTTGAAGGCGGACAGGATGCCGTGCATGAGCTGCCCAACAGGCGTGGCGTCAATTTGCTCCGTGGCGGAGATGAGCTCGACGCCGCGCTTCTGGAGGTCGGCCATGACGACGGCGTCATCGATACGGTTGCGGGCGAACCGGGAGAGCTTGTAGACGATGACGTAGTCAACGTCGCGGTCGCGGCGAATGCGTTCGAGCATCTGCTGGAAGGCAATTCGCTTGGTCATCTCGGTGGCGGATCGCCCGGGTTCGATGTACTCGGACACGATAGAGACGCCGAGCTGTTCGGCCTTGCGCTGACAGGCAACGCGCTGGGCAGGAATGGAGATGCCTTCGGGGTCGTAGTCGGTGTTCACCTGGCCCTTGGAGCTCACACGCAGGTAGACAACCGCGCGGCTCCCGGGCGGTGCGTCCACTGCGTCGAGTAGGTGGGTGGTTTCGGTGTCGGCCACGCTCGGATCGTCGCTACTCGTGGCGACGACGGGTGTGAGTGGTGGTGGCGCTGCGGTGAATGCGGGCGGCGCCGCTGTGGTTTCGTTGCTCATGGTGGGCCCTCCCTCGGTTAGGTCCTCCGGATTAACCCTCTTCTGCCCTGTGAAGTCCAGTCCTTCAGCGGCTTCCACGGCGGACTCAGCGGCTTCGACCGGGGTTGGGCGGGTGATGTAGTTTTCACGTCGCTCATCACTTGATGAAGGCATGTATGTGGCCTTCCTGCTCGACGAGGTCGTAGATGTCGCGCAGCCGGTCCATCAGGGGTGCGAAGTTCCAGTCAAGCGCGTCGAAGTCGACACCGTGGTCGATGCACCAGTCCGCGAGGCTGTTCTCCCAGTCCTCGAGTGGACTGAGCGCGCGTAGCGCGGCTTCCTCGTTCTCGTAGGTGCCGGCGAACGCTTCGTGGAAGCTCTCCATGAGATCGGGGGTTCCCGCGCTCACATCGGGCAGCGCGAGGAAGGCTTGGAGCGCCAAGTCTTCGCGCAACCGGAGGTCGCGGAGGAGTTCGATCAGGCCGTCTTCCTTGCCGCTGTCCCAGCTGGCCGGGATGTTGACGAGGTAGCGGTCGTCACCGACGCGGATGCTGGTGCGGACGAGAAGCTGTTCGAGCTTGGGTGGCAGGTGCTCGTTCATGAAGCGTCGCCCTGTGCCGGTGTTCTCGCGCTGGACGAGGTAGGTCCCGAACCAGTCGATCATCTCCTTGGTGACCGCGTCGGCACGTTCGTCGCCATAGAGGTTGAGGTACTCGTCGCGCAGCGTCAGGTATTGCCCTTCGCCGGTGCGGCCGAAGTCAGCGAGGGCGGACTCGCGGCCGTAGGCGCGGCCGAGGACATGGGCGATGCAGCGGGCCGTACCGTCATCGATCTCGCTCTCGTCAGCGAGTGCCTGCGCGATTCCATTCGCGATCGGCTCGATGAAGCGACCGGCTGCGACTTCGAGGCGTCGCCAGTCTGGTGATCCTCGTTCGGGTGCTTCGCGGATGTCAGGGGTGAGGTGGGGTTCGTGCTCGTTCATGATCGTCCTCCGGCGTGGAGCAGGATGTAGCGGCCAAGGGCGTCGACCCAGACCTCTTGCTCGAACGGCACGCGGAGCCGGTTCAGCTCCTTGAGAGCGGCCTCTGCGGCAAGCGTGCTGGTGGCGGCGAACTGGCCGAGTGCGGTGTCGGTGCCGTGGTGGACGCTGGCGGCGATAAGCCGCGCGAGCGTTCCGCTGCGGGCTTCGGGGTCGATGGCGAGTCCGAGTTCGATGAGTTCGCGGGCGCGGTCGGTCTGATCGGGTGCAGTGCTCGCGGTGGTGGTTGATGAGTTCATGTCTTCCTCCTTTCGGTTAGGTAGTGACGGTCGCCGGATACGGGGCAAGCTGACGGTTCATGGACTCCGGCGTGGTGATCCAGAACAGCTCGGATGTGAGGTGACGGTCGGCGGCGATCGCGTCGCGGATCTTCGTGGCGCGGATCGGGTCGGGCACGATCCAGACGACGGCCGGGAACAGTCCGCGGTCGTGCTGCTCGGTCCCGGTGCCGTGGTAGCGCTGGTAGGTGCGGCACTTGCGCAGCACCGCTGGTAGATGTTCAGTGCCGAGGTCGACTTCGACGAACGAGTGGGTCTCGGTTTCCGGGTCGGCGGTGACGACCAGCAGGTCCGGCTTGAGTGTGATCGGCGCTGCGCTGCCGCTCACGAACGTTCGCCAGCAGGTCGGCTCCAGGTCGAGTTCCAGTAGTTCGAAACGGCCGGCGTTTGCCCGCTCGATGAGCGCGACGGCCGTGTCGGCGACCGCGAGCATGTGGCTCATGAAGGTGCGTCCCGGTTCCTCGTAGCGGCGGCGCTTCGGATCGCCGCGGCGGGCACGCAGGAACCGGTCGCCGGCCGCGCCGACCTGCCAGACGGTCAGCGCGGAGCCGTGCTTGATGCCACCGATGCGCCGTTGCAGTCGGGCGATAACGCCGAGCTCCTCGAGCCGGTTCAGTACTCGGGTAGTGCCGCGGGTGGCGCTGCTGGCGGTGACATGCGGGCCAAGCGGGGTGACCGGGAAGTGCAGCCGTTGGAGTTGCCGGGTGGTCAGGAGCCGGAACCGTTCGACGTCCTCAAGCATGCGGATGTCGCGGTCCGATAGCTGTTCTTCGAGCCGCCGCACACGGTGGGCGCTCATGGCCGCCCCCTGACGGGTAGCGGTCGAGGATCCCCTGCAACGCAGGGGGAGTCCCAGCCGGAAGCCTGGGCAAAGGGCCGGAACAGGGGCGGACGAGCGGCAGGCTGGTCGTGGTGAAGCGAACAGCGACCGGAACGCCGAGCGGAACACTCCCTCCAGATGACGGCGCTCATGGTCGCCTCGCCTTCTGGTGCGAACGAGCCGCAGTCGCTGGCTGGGGCGCCCCGCTCTCGGGTGGCGTTGTGACGGGAGGCTCGCCGCCGTAGCGGCGGCGGCTGTCCTCACGGAGTGCTGCGCTTGCTCCCGTGTCCGGGAGGGGCGGCAGGGCGAGAGCGGAGCACCATCCGGCCGGTGTGCCACCTGCGACGAGGCGGGGGTAGACGTGGTGTTTGTCGAGCGCTTGGAAGTCCTCCGGGGTGAGCTGCGGGGCGAGCTTGGCGAGGTCGCGGGCGTCGTCCGGGTCGAGCGCGAAGCAGATCTTGGAGCGGGCGTTGACGTCGAGCGCGGAGCGCAGTTTGTCGGGTAGCTGCTTTCGGTACTGGTGCGCGAGGTGCCAAGCGACGCCGTAGGAGCGAGAGGTGGCCAACACGTCGTCGATCGGTGTCGGCAGGTGCAGGTAGTTCTGCACCTCGTCGATGAACACCATCCCGGGGCGCTTCATCGGCTCCTTCTCCCGGGCGCGCTCCAGCGTCGCCATCCACAGCTCGGCGACGACGAGACTGCCGAGAAGCCGAGAGGCGCCGGTCCCGAGCAGGGCGTCGTTGAGTGGCACCAGCACGACCTTGCGGTCGCGGAAGATGTCCCGTAGCCGGAAGCGCGGACGGGACTGCCCGAGCACCGCGACGAGGGGCTTGCGCAGCACGATTTTGCGGAGCTTGTTCAGCGGCGAAGCAATGGCCGCGGCGCGCTGGGCGGGGCGCATGGCGTCGAACTCGTCCCAGAACGCCGCCAGGGTCGGGTCGTCCCGGACGGCGGTCGCGATGGGGCGTCGGAAGCCGTCATCGGTGAAGACGCGGGGTAGGTCGATGAGCGTGTAGGGATCGTCGCGCCGCTGCCCTGCCCGGGCGAGCGAGAGCAGTGCGCCTTGGATGAGGTATTCGGTGCGCGGTCCCCAGCTGTCGTGGAAGACGGCGGCGAGGGCGGCGAGGATGCCGTCGACGACGATGTCGGGGTCGCGGTCGCCGACGTCCAGCGGGTTGAACCCGACGGGCGCTTCGCAGTCGGTGGCATCGAGCACCACGATCCGCCCTGCCGCGTCCTTCGGCGCGGTAGCGAGGATCCGCTCGACCAGTTGCTCTTTCGGCTCAATGACGCAGCAGGCGCGCCCGGCCGCGATATCGGACAGGATCAGGTGCTCCAGCAGCGTCGACTTACCGGATCCGGTCGGGCCGAGCACGACCATGTGCTGCAACCGAGCAAGCGGGTCGATGCCAACCGGCCGCTCCGGGCCGGGAGCGGTGCCGATGGCGAACACCGACTCGGTGCGGGAGACGATCTCCGGTACGGGCAGGAGCTTGGGGTGCGCGCTGGGCACGCCCGGGTAGCTGCGGTCGCCGAGCGGCCACCCCAGCAGCGGCGTCAGTTCGCTAGCGTTCAGGCGGAGCTTCCACCCGGTCCCAGTCGTCCCAGCCAGCCACCGCGCTGTGGTATCGCGGACCAGTGACAGCCGGACGCCAGGGCTCTCCATCGGCTGCAGGGTGCCGAACAGCTCCCAGGTCAGAGCGCGGCGGCGCTTGGCGGTGTCGGCGGTGACCCCGATGCGCAGGGTGGTGTCGAAGCGGGCCTGCGAGGAGTGCTCGGACAGGCGGCCGCGCACGTCGGCGGGTGCGGGCCGGATGCCATCGAGCAGCCGCAGTGGGATCGGCTGCAGCGGGTCGGGCGTGGGCTGTCGGACGGTCGCCGGGCGATGTGTCATGCCGAGAATCAGTTGCATGGCCACAACTTCGTCGCCTCGACGTGCTGCCAGTGCGTCGTAGAGGGTGGCGACCTGCTCCTCCGGGTCCGCGGTGGCCAGCGGGAACCCTGTGGGGCGGGCGATGACGCGGCTGACAGCGGCGACGTGCGGCCGTGTGGCGGCCTCGAACCCGACGTCGGGGACGACGGCCCGAAGGAGCCGCTTCAGGCGCTGCACCGCCGTCTTCGCGCAGCCGAACATCGCCGCGACCCCGTCCGAGTCAGCGGCGAGCTCGAAGACGATCGGGCGTGGCACGTCGCTGCTCGACAGCCGGGTGAGCAGGATCCCGACCGTTGTCGCGCTGAGTCGCGGCAGGTACAGGCGGGTGAAGACCATTTGCTCAGGCATCGCCGACCTCCTCCCCCTCGGCCAGCGAGCCGGCAGCACGGGCTGTGTTCTCTGCCTGGGCTTCGGCTTCCAGCCGGGCCTGTTCCAGACCTGCGCTGGTGATGATGCGGGCGATCTGTTCGGGACGCAGATCGCGGTTGACGTCCGAGAACACCCAGACGCGGCGTTCCGAGGACTTGCGATAGCGGCGACGGCCGCGAGTGTGTCGGGTCATGAGACAACCTCCTTCCCGCTGGCGCCCATGAAGGGCTGATTGGTTCGCGTCACGGTCGCGGAAGGACGTTGGAATCGCTCATAGCCATAAGCCGGATGAGCACAATGGCGCCTATTACGAACTCGAACGCTCGATTTGTCAAGCGTTTTGGAGCGCCGTTGTCTATTCCACAACGACTCGACAGAGGTGAACGTGCTCATGCTTAGAACCGCCGCCCCCACCAGTAGCGGTACAGGGCCACGCCGACACACAAGACGAGGACGATCACGCTTATTAGCACGATCCAGCCCCAGAACTGCGCGAGCAACTCCAAAGCCAGCCATAGGGCGACGATGCCGCCGAGGATGAGCAGGCAGGCGCGGAAGAAGCGCAGCGGCGTCGGCGTGGGGGTGTCGTCGGGCATCAGTCATCACCAGCCCCTCCATCTGCGCCGGCCGGGGTGAAGTCGCTCGGCACCGGATACCCGGGGATAGTGATGTCGGAGTCGATCTCGTTCCCCCACACCGACCAGTCCGCGTGGCTGTTCGGACGCTGCCGCGCGAACAGCTCGAGGTACGGGCCGTCGAGGACGCGCTCGATCAGGGGGATCATTTCTTCGGGCTTCTGGCTGTGCGCCTGCCGTGGGAAGAGCAGTGTCGAGCGCTGGCCGCGGAACTTGAACGGTGCCCGGCCGCGCACGCCGTGCAGCAGGATCTCGTGGGAGCCGCGGAAGTAGTTCCCGAGGCCCATGTAGTACTTGTCCCAGACGGCGTTCGTCTTATAGGTGAAGCCCCATGCCTTCATAACCTCCAGTGCTCCGGGCAGTGCGGCATTGGTCGTCCACAGCAGCAGCGTCGCGTTCTCGGCGGCGAGCTCGGCGACCGGCATCTGCTTGACGCGGTCTAAGGTCATCAGGTCGTAGTGGTTGATGGCGCCGCGGGCGCCGGCCTGGGCGATGTCCCAGGGCGGGTCGGCGTAGATGACGGCGTACTTCTTGTGCGGGGACGCTGCTGCGGCGCCCGGGTTCTGGTTGGTCATGTCAAGGAACTCCTTTCTCCAGCCCGCAGCGAAGAGTGCGAGCGATGGCGAGGACTGGTTATGCGCGTTCGAAATCGAGTCGTCAATATTCCGGTCGCTGTCGTTGCGAAAACCACAACGACCGGGACGCTGACGGGCAGTTGGTGCGGCGACGCGGACGCGGGTGGTCGTCGTCCGCGCCGCCGCGGTTCAGCTCACGAGTCCGACTGCTCGTTCGGCGTGCGCCCCGAGGCGAGGAAGGACTCGCGGATGAGCGCTTTGCGCGCCTCGTGCGCTTCCATGCCGAGCACGTCGGCCAGCTGGAGCACGGTGCGGCGCAGCTCGTCCTGCTTGCGATCGAGCTCGGCCTCGATACGCGCTCGACGGCGCTCGCCGAAGGAGCTCCGGACGGCGACCACCAGGTCGTGCGCCCACTGGATCGTCCCGGCCGACACGTTGACCATGCGGTCGAAGGCGCCCTGGGTCGTGGCGGTCATCACTGCCACCGCCGGATCGCTGCCGAGGCGCCCAGCGTGTAGCTGTCGACGATCTCGCGGTAGCGAGCCTCGCCGAGCGGTGCGACCGTGATGAGGTGCTGCTCGAGGGCGGTCAGAGCGCCGACGTGCTCGAGCGCGGTATGCGTCACGAACGCGCGGCCGTCCTCAGTGAGCTTGGCGACGATGGCGCGGGACTGCACCCGCTCCACCTCGCGACGGGTCTGCCGCTGGATACCCAGCGACAACGAAGAGAGCCCCTGCGGGCTCATGGCGCTCCCCGTGGTGGGGAGCAGTTCGGATGCGGTCATCTTCTGCCTCCTGGAGGTTGCTCCCTGCGGATGGGGAGTTCGTACTTCTAGGCTCAGGCGCGGTGTTCGTCGTGTCTTTGGCGCAAAATTGGCAACATGGCAGAGCTCGCCGATCCAGTGCGTGACGAACTGATTCGCGAGCTGCGGCTGTTTCGGCGGGGGCAGGGGGAGCCGACCGTCACCCGAATGACCGGGCTGTTCTACCTCGTCGAAGCGCTCGGCGATGGAATCCCCGAGCGCGCGTTCGATGAACTGATGCGCCTCTACGAACAGCACGGCACCAACCCGGACACGTCCGTCGGCGCGTTCTTCTACCTGTCAGGCACGGGCGTGGGGTTGGGGTCCGTGGATCAGCGGCGCACCCAGTACGTGAGCGAACATTTCGCCGCAGACGTCTCGACGCCGTGGCGCCGCTCTGAGCGCGGCATCAAGGAGCTTGTGACGCTCATCCGCGACCGCGACGAGCACGCTCGCCCCTGGGCGTTCGTATCCGTCTTCCAGTCCGGCAACGCGTTCCAGCCGGTCCTCGACTTCAATCTGCGCAAGGAGGCGTGGGAACCTCCCGTCGTTGAGATCGACGGCGAGCCCGTCGCGTTCGACTTCACCGTCCGACCTCACCCCACGCTGCCCGACTTCGTCCATCGCCGCGTCGTGCTCCCCGAATCATCCCTCAACATCGACGTCGGGTTCGCCGAGCGCATGGCCGTCGTTCGAGTCGGCTGGAGCATGCCGGTATGGCCCGTCTGGAGCGTCTTTGCCTGGACCGCCGATCCGCGCATCGCCGTTCATCTGCGCACCTTCCGCGAGCGCGCTGTTGAGGTGTCGCTGCAGTGGTGGCGACATACGCCTCCAGGCGACGTCGCCGGCCTTGTTACTGACGGCGCCATCTGGGCGGAGCGACGCGACCCGAACACGATGAACCTCCCAGAGGGCTGGGAGGTTCGCTAGGAGGGCAGTTCAAGCATGCCGATGGCCTTGCCGACTACGTACTCGATCTCGGGGTGGTTCCTGCTCAGGGAAACGTATCCAGTAGCCGCGACGACATGGCATTTGCTCGGATCGATGGGCGCAAGCCCCTGCGCGAAGTAGGCGAAACCAAGGCGACGAGCGAGTCGCTCTCGGGCTTTTTCAGCGTCGGCGTTGACAGGTCCGCCTCCCCCAGGCGTGTACAGCCCTCCGTCTTCAGTGACGGCGAACCGCGCGCCGTCGACGTAAGGGAGTACCCAGACCTTGCGTCCAGGTTTCGGCCGATTGAAGAAGCTATCTCCGCCGGTCACTTCGAGCTGTGGCTTCGGGCCGTGCGCGGCAAGGTACTCCGCGGCGCTCCTGCCAACAGCGATGATCTTCGCGGCAGCCACTTCCTCGTCCCGTCGAGCCTTCGCCGCCGCCTGGACGCGTTTACGGTTGATCTCCTCCGCGGTCGCCCGGCCGGCGGCGATGCTATCTTCAAGCCCCATGTCGCAACGATATTGCAGCGGTTGAACCTCTGCTATCTGTGGGCGTTAGCCGACCTGCGGCGTCGGATCGACGCGCGGGGTGAGCACGGAGACCCCTCTGCGTTCCAATCGAAGAGGGTTCTCGACTTCCTGGCTTCGTCTACTGCGGGGTGAGGAACCGGGCGAGCACGTCAGCCTTGTACTGCGCCCCGTAGTCGGAGTCGTGGACTTTGTCGCCATGCCAGAGCCCGAGGGTGTTCGGGGTATTCGCGGGGTAGCGCGTCCGGAAATCGACGACCACAGCGTTGGGGGTGGCCGCTGCCACCTCGTCTACGACCGCCATGTAGGCGTCGTACGAGTCCGGCGCGGGGGTGGCGTCGAACGGCTCCGCCCACTTGAGGAAGAGAACGGTCGGCGGCTTCGTGACGTTCGCGCGTGCGTTGGTAACGACGGTCTGCAGGTTCGTCTTGAAGGTCGGGAGAGCGACCGGGGCGAAGAACTCGTTGTATCCGAACTCGATGCCGATGAGGGCGGGCTGGATGTGGGTGAGCGCCCGGTAGGGTCCGGTGCCCATCACATCGCTAGCCTTCGCTGACCCCTTGCCCGCTTCGTAGAGGTGGATGCCTTTGCTCTCGTCACCGTTGTACGGGTAGATCCCGTCGACGTCGACCTGACCGCTGCCCCATGTCACGCGGATGGTGTGTGATCCGGCGGCGAGTCCGCGGATCGGCAGCATAGCGCCGGTCCCGGTAGCCGCGGGGACGGGGAGCGTCTGATCGGCACCGCCGTCGACCTGGTAGGTGGCGGTGGAAGACGCGACGGACCGGGAGTTGTAATACAGGTCGCAGCCCGTGCCGTCGAATGTGAACTGGATGAAATCCCCGGAAGAGTCGAGCTCCAGGGTGCGGTTCCCGAGTCCTGCACCGGCTGCGACGAGCGGAGCTCCGCCGTAGGTGACGCCGGTCGGCGTGATGCGCCCGTTCTCCTGCACGCCTCCTCCGTTGAAGGTCTGGTAGAACGCGGGGATGTAGCCCTTCGATCCGACCGGGGGCGAGAGCAGCGGGTTGCGGGCGCGGAGGAGCTGAGCGAGGCGATCGACCCAGCGGTTCGCGCGAGCCGTGACGCCGAGACCTCCGGACTGCACGGGACCGCCCTCTGTTATTGACGTACCGACGAAGACGGCGTTGCACTTCTCGAACTCACGACGCGCGAGCGCGGCGTACCAAGGCATCATCGCCGCCGTGAAGGCGGGAGACAGCGTGTCGGCCCCGGGCGCGGTGCGCGCAACGTACGTGGCAGGCACCTCTGCAATGGCCTCTTCGATCGGCTCGATGGCCTCAGCCAACGTGTCATTTAGTGCCGCTTCGCTTAGCCGCTCTGGGACCTGGGTTTCGGGGAGCTTGGCGTTGGCGTCGAGGGTCGCGACGCCATCGGCGGCGCCAGCTCCAGCGAGCTTGGCGTTCGTGACAGAGTCGTCGGCGAGCTTGCTCGTGGTAATAGAACCATCAGCGATGGTGGTTTCTGCGTTGAGCTTGGTCTGAACGGCGCTCGACAGCTTCGCTTCCGCGATAGCCCCATCGGCGATGGCGGCGTTCGTTACGGACTGGCTCTTCAGCTGCGGTGCACCAACGGTGTCGTTCTTGAGGGAGCCGTCGTCGTTGTGGCTCTGCGAGAGGTAGTCATTGAGGATGTCACCCCAGTTTCCTTGATCTCCTCCAACCTTCGGTAGTCGTGCCATTCATTAGTTCTCCTGCTTACGTTTGACGATGGTTCGGACGGTCAGGGCGCCGGTGACAAGGGCGAGCACTATGGCCGCACTCGATCCCCAGAACAGAACGGGTTGCTCTGTTGCCGCCTGCGCGACTACCTGGAAGCCAGTGTTTGGCGGCAGCACATCTCGATTCTCAGCCTCAGCACTGTAGAGCTCGCTTCCGTACGAAGAACCCCCGTACACACGCTGTGCGTCGGCGGGATTGGCCTGGAACATCGCGGTAGCGAAGATCAGTGCAATTCCAACAAGTCCCGCAAAGAACGCGCGGTGCAGCGCGCCAAGCGAACTGAGTCCACCGCGCCGGCTACTCACCGAACGCGCGGCCTCCGTATGCGCCGGCCTTCGGCTTGGCTGGCGACGACTTCGGCTGGGCTGCCGTGAGCGCCTTCACTACGCCGCTGATGCCGACTGCAGCGAGCAGAATGACTCCGCAGGCCTTCAAAAACTCTGCGCGATTCATCTCGGCGCTGAGTGCTTGATCGATGTTGTCCCCGATGCTCCTCATGTGTCGTGCGTCCTATTTACGCGCCTGACTATGAAGCACGAGCGCGATCCTGGCAAGAGGTGTGCTGACGTACTTTCCACAACACTTGCTGTGGAGAACTGCTCGCTAGCCGAGGACGGGGGTTCCGGTCGGCCTTCGTGCGTTCGCGATAGGTCGCCGCCCGTGTCCGTTCGCATCGATAGCCTCGAATTGTGGTCGACACGAAGCAGACGAAGACGATTGGCGAGCATCACGTTGCCGCCGAGCTGGCTCGGCGCGGCTGGGCACCGGCATTAACCCGCGATGGACTCGAGCGCACCGACATCCTTGCCGTGCTCGCAGAGGGCGCTGTGCGGCGCCTCGTCGAGGTTCAGGTCAAGGCCGCACGCGGCGCGAAGATGGACTCGATTAGCTGGCCGCTCGGCTCGAAGTCGCAGGCACCGAGTCTCCATGAGCGTGAGTACTTCGTCATGGTCGCGATTCCTCATGACCTTCACGACCATCCCCGCAGCTTCATCGTGCCCCGCATCCACGTTGCGGCAGCAGCATGGATCGAACACATGAACTGGCTCACTCATCCCGACGCGCTCCCCGGAAAGCGCAACGCGCCGGTCGAGCGCTCCCGGGTACTCCTTCGCACGTTCGCCAAGTACGAAGACCGTTGGGACCTCCTCGAAGTTGACCAGAGCGCCGCCCCGGTTCTGCTGCCCTCGAGCTTCCGAGACCTTGCGCTTTCCGACCGTGTCGGGCTACCTCCCGCGCACGAATGGCGAGAGGTGCTTCCGCAGTGGTGAACGACATCGAAGACCCTTGGTACACCGAACTACGCGACCAGTATCAGCCTGAGCACGTGCGACTGCTCCTGATCGGCGAGAGCGCGCCGACCGATCACGGCGGCACTCGGCCGCGGAATTTCTTCTACGCCGATCATCTCGGCTACGACAACCTCTACCGCGGCGTCGTCGAAGCGCTGTACGACCTTCGCGGGCTGCAGAAGCGCTCGCACGATAAGCGCCCGTGGCTGCGGCGAATCAAGGACGACGGTATCTTCCTGATCGACCTGGTCCCGTACCCGGTCAATGACATCCGGGGCAGGAAGCAGCGTAAGGCGATTCTTCGTGAGAACGTCGCTGGGTGCATCGAGCGTGCCGCCGCCCTGGACCCGGACGGCATCATTCTCTGCAGCAGCGATGTCTTCGATGCGCTCGCGCTGCCGCTGCGCGAAGCTGGGCTGCCATTGCTTCATGCCCGCGCTCTGAGCTTTCCGCTCGGGAATGTGCGTGATCAATTCGTCGCAGGGTTCCGCGAGGCCTATGCCGGCCTGGAAGGACGCTAGGCGCCATGCTCGCGTCGCTGTGGGGTATGTAGCGGAATTGACAACGCTCACGATCGGAAGATTGACCTCGCGAACAGGCGGTGCATAATCGGCCTCGCTCCTCGTCGGCGTGCGGCGTAGATGATCCCAACCGGGGATCGTCCGTCGCTTCCGATGAGGAGATTCACCATGAGTGAGAACACCCCTGCCGACGTGCCGGCCTCGGCGCTCGGTCCGCTGCGGACGCTCGCCGTTCGCATCACCGACGGCCTGCGGGCGCAACTGGACGTCCTTGCCCAGCTCAACGACCGCACCGTCACCGAAGAGATCCGCCTCGCCCTCGAGTCCTGGGTCGAGACCAGCAAGTCCGACCCGAAGGTGCTCGAGCGTGCCGAGACGGTGCGCGCTGAGATCGAGCGCGAAGCCAAGACCAAGCAGAGCGCGATCGAGGCCATCTTCGGCGGCACCAGCGGTGGCAAGACGCCGCGCCGATCATCGGGCTCCGCCTGACCGCAGTTCGGCATGCGGGGAGCTCCGGCTGTTCGGGATTGAGCGCTTCACCGCGCTCGTCCCGGACAGCCGGTAACCAACCAGCCGTAAGGCCCTCCATCGCTCATCCCTCGTTACTGCCCCGCGGCTTGTCAGAGAACCAAGAGAGTTCTCGGCCGCGACAACAGTAAGGAGGTGGGACGAATGGTGCGCAGCATCGTCATCCCGCACGATCAGACGCTCTCGCCGCGTCTTCGGCATCTCGCCGATCTCAGTGACTTCCACGCGGCCGTTGACGGCTACCTGGAACCGCTCGAAGTCCCCTCGCTCGACGTCACCATCTACATGTGCGAAGCGGCCCGCCGCGATCGGCGACCGCCGAACACGCGGGCGACTGCGCTGTGGTGGTACTACAGCGCTCAACCGACCCTGTGTCCGCTCATCCTCGGCGACATCATCATCAGCGGCAACGGTGAAGGGCTCTCCGCTGAGGGGAACGACGTCCCCGAGCCAGTGGTGCATCAGCTCCTCGGCCCCTGTCGCTACGTCGTGCAGGGCACCCCGCATGGCAACGATTGCTGGCACAACACCTACGCCCGATTCGACAACCTGTTCGACGCGGCGCTCTGGTGCATGCTGTTCAGCGCCACCATGCGGCCGGGACCCCAGTTCCGCATCCTGCGGCAGATCACCGACGGCGAACTTGCCGACGGCGATCTCCTCGGAGGTGAGCGGTCATGGTGAAGGCGCTGATCATCCCATCCGCTGAGCACGAGCCGATCACGGAGTGCGAGGTTGACGGGCTCGAGGAATACCAGGCCGTGGCGGGCGGCTGGATCGAGCCGGTCGGCATCCCGAGGCTGGGCGTGACGGTCTACGTCAACGAGGAGGGCCTACTCCGGCAGTTGCCCTTCAACCCTCGGGCAACGTTCCTCTGGTGGCACTTCGTCCCCGAAGCTCGCCAGACGGCGATGCTCGTCGGATCGGCACTCATCGCCGGGCTGCCTGACCGCAGTGGTGACAGCACCGACGTGCCGGGCGAGGTAGTCGCGATGCTCACCGAGCAGGCCGAGTGGCGGGTCGAAGTGCGTACGGTCGGCGACCCGAAGTGGTATCGCAACCAGATGACGTACTCGGACTACTTCGAGGCGCTCGTCTGGGCAATGGACACCCTCGAACGCTGGAGCCTCGCTGAGGATACTCGCGTCGTTCCCGCGGTGCCTGAAGAGCTCGCGGCACGGGATAGCGCACCATCTGCAGCATAGCTGCGTCAAACAAGGCGGCGATTGCCGGGCGTCGAGAACGACTGAGTTCTCGTCCCGGTGGTCGTCGCCGATTCATATTGAGGCGCCGCGATACCTCGAGACTGCTCAGGCTGAAATGCTCAGGGCTTCACCAAAATGCCTGATTATGGCATAATTTAGACACGACTGCGATCTGGGGTTGAGCTCATCATGCTCCCCGACGCATCGACCTTCGTGGCCATGACCGGCCCGGCATGCTTTGAGCTGCTGTTGGCACGGATACCTTTGTTCACGGGGAAGCACTACTACTTAGGCCAACGTTGGCGCGGAGGAACACAGAATGAGACGGAGCGCAGAGCGCCGCATTCCGAGCGGAGACAACGCTTCTCACTCAGTTTGCCTCCGGGCTGATGCGGCGGCATGGGCGTCCTGATGGAAACTCTCACCGCGTACCAGGCGAAGTACTACGCGCACGAGCTACAACGCTCGTATGCCAATGATCACGTCGGCAAGCTTGCCGGCCTTCTTTTCGACGCGCAGGTCGAGCCGAAGCCGCACCAGATCGACGCTGCGCTGTTTGCGCTGCAGACGCCCTTTCTGCCCGGTGTGATCCTCGCTGACGAGGTCGGGCTCGGTAAGACGATTGAGGCTGGGATCGTCATCACTCAGTACTGGGCAGAGCGCAAGCGAAACATTCTCATCGTCACGCCGTCCAGCCTTCGCCAGCAGTGGAAGCAGGAGTTGTACGAGAAGTTCCTGATCCCGGCGAGCATCCTGGACCCCAAGTCGAAGGACGCACTCCTTGCTCCTGGTCACGGACGCCAGAGCGAGGTGTTGATCTGCTCGTACGAGTTCGCGCAGCGCCACGAACAGTCGCTGCTACGCGGCTGGGACTTGGTCGTCGCTGATGAGGCGCATCGTCTCCGTAACCACTGGACGGGCAAGGGGAAGACGGCGGAGGCGGTGAGCCACATCGTCGGCGGCGCGCACAAGACCGTGCTGCTCACGGCGACGCCTCTACAAAACAAGCTTGAGGAACTCTACGGGCTGGTTTCGGTATTCGACCCGAGCTACTTCTACTCGCTCGACGCTTTCCGGGAGCGCTACGTCAAGGGTCTCGACCTGGGCAACGGCGATGACCTCGCTGAGCGTGTCGCCAGCGTTGCGAAGCGCACGCTTCGACGCGACGCGGACAAGTACATCCACTTCACAAAGCGGATGCCACTGACGGTCGAGTTCACTCCGAGCCCTGATGAGCGGCGCCTCTATGACCTCGTCAACGACTACCTTCAGCGTGACGAGCTGTTCGCCTTCACGGGGAGTCAACGCCACCTGTCGGCGCTCATCATTCGTAAGCGCCTCGGTTCGTCGACCTACGCTGTGGCAAGCACGCTTGAGCGGATTGCGGCCCGCCTTGAGGGTGAGATTCGAGACGGCGTGGTGCGTGACAACAACGGCCGGCGGTGGACAGTCGACTTCGAGGGCGATGACCTCACGGACGAGGAGCAAGAAGAAGTCGAAGAGACCGAGGCGACACAGCGTTCGTTCGGCCCGCGGGCGGGCAGCGACGGCGCAATCCCTCCTGAAGTCATTGAGGCGATGCGCGATGAGGTCGCGGAGTTGCGCGAGTATGCAGCGCTGGCTCGGTCGATCAAGGTCAACGAGAAGGCAGCGAAGCTATCTGACGCTATCGACCGAGGCTTTGAACGGCTGCGCGAGCTGGGTGCCCCCGAAAAGGCGATCATCTTCACTGACTCTACAAAGACCCAGGAGTACATCGCCCAGGCACTCAAGGACGCGGGCAAGGGTGACGGAGTCGTACTCTTCAACGGCTCCAACGACAGTCCCGAGCAGTCCGCGATCTATCGCGACTGGCTTGAGGCAAACAAAGATGGCGACCTCATTACCGGAATCCTGGCCGCCGATCGGCGAAAGGCGCTGGTCGACTACTTCCGCAACCGCGGCACGATCATGATCGCCACCGAAGCCGCAGCTGAAGGTATCAATCTGCAGTTCTGCTCCATGCTCGTCAACTACGACCTGCCATGGAACCCACAGCGGGTGGAGCAGCGCATTGGGCGCGTGCACCGCTTCGGGCAGAAATACGACGTCGTCGTCGCGAATTTCTCCAACAAGGGGAACGTCGCCGAGCAGCGGATCCTGGAGCTCCTGACGAACAAGTTCAAACTCTTCTCCAGCGTCTTCGGCGCCTCAGACGAGGTGCTCGGTGCTATCGAGGACGGCCTCGACTTCGAGAAGCGCATCAGCGACATCCTGAACTCGAGTCGCACGGATGCCCAGATCGACAAGGCGTTCAAGGACCTCGACGAGCAGTACGCAGAGGTCATCTCAACCGAGATGGCGAACGCCAAGGCAAAGGTCTTCGACAACCTCGACCCCCATGTCCAGGACCGATTGAAGGCGTACGACGCCCAGTCCGGCGAGGTGCTCAACAAGTTCGAGCGCCTGTTGCTCGGTGTCACGCGATACGGCCTCAGCGGCTTTGCGACCTTTGAAGGGGACGGACGGACGTTCGTGCTCCACTCTTCGCCCCTCGCGGCGGCGCCGACAGGTCGCTATTACTTCAAGAGCCAGCCGCTGGAGAATGCGCATCAGTATCGCTACGCCAGCCCTCTGGCGCAGCACGTCGTGCGCGCGGCGAAGGCGCGCGACACGCCGCCGCGGGAGCTGACGTTCTCGCTCAGTAGTTCGGAGCGCGTGACGAGCGCCGTGAAGGCCCTCGAAGGCGCCTCTGGTGAGCTGACAATCAACATCGTGACCTACACGATGAAGGCTCGCGATGAGGACGTCTCGGAGAGTTATCTTCTGGCCGGCGCGATCACTGATGTCGGAGGGTGGCTCGATGATGAGTACGCGGCCGACATCCTCGATCTTGCATGTGTGCAGATCGGCGACAACGACGTCGCGATCGACACGTCGCGTTTCGCACCGCACCTCGAAGCGCGTCAATCAGAGCTGGAGAAGGAGGTTCAGGGACGCAACTCCCGCTACTACGACCAGCAGGAAGAGCTGATCTACCGCAACCAGCAAGACCGCAAGGCCGAGCACGAGGGCAAGATCCGCGACTACCGGGCCAAAGAGAAGGAGGCCCGAAAGGCAGCACGCCTGGCCAACGACCCGATGGAGCAGTTGCGGCTCAAGAAGGAAGCCCGGCGCTGGGAGCAGAAAGCCGAGGAAGCTGACGAGGACTTCCGCGACCATCGGCGCAAGCTCCGTGACGAGGCGGACAAGTACCTCGACCTCATCGAGCAGTCCCTCAAGGGCACCCAGAGCATAGAGCACCTGTTCACGATCCGCTGGCGGATCATCGCCTGAACAGCCGCTCTGAAGAACTAACCAAACGTAAGCAGAGAGAACTAATCCATGACCGACGACATCCACGAGACACCATCAAGCACACCGAACTTCCAGAGCGAGCTGGCAGCCCAGCTCGCCGAACTGATCCCCGAGGCAATCGCCGACGGCAAGATCGACGTCACGAAGCTCCAGGAACTGCTGTCTACGGATGCCGCCGACCCGACCGAACGGTTCGGTCTGTTCTGGCCCGGCAAGAAGCGCGCGCTGCGAGCTGCGCAGGAGCCCACGACGGCGACGCTGCGCCCCGACTTCGAGAACTCAAAGGACTGGGACACAACCAAGAACGTGTTCATCGAGGGCGACAACCTCGAAGTGCTGAAGATCCTGCAGAAGCACTATCACAACAAGGTCAAGCTGATCTATATCGACCCCCCGTACAACACCGGTAAGGACTTCGTCTACCCGGACAATTTCAAGGAGGGTCTCGACACCTATCTCGAGTGGACCAGGCAGGTCAACGAGGAGGGCAAGAAGGTCTCGACCAACGCAGAAACCGAGGGGCGTTACCACTCCAACTGGCTCAACATGATGTACCCGCGGCTTAAGCTCGCGCGGAACCTCCTGACTGACGACGGCGTGATCTTCGTTTCGATCGACGACCACGAGTACGACAACCTTAAGAAGCTCTGCGATGGCGTATTTGGCGAGGCGAACTACCTCAACACATTCGTCTGGGTCAGCAATCTCAAGGGGCGACAGATTTCCGCGAGCGGCGCAGCGGGCACCAAGGAGTACATCCTATGCTATGCGCGGAAGGGTGACCAAGCGGGCGAGTTCCGCGCGTCTGGTTCGCGTCTGAAGTCTCTGATGCCGACTGTCTATAAGGGATTCAACTACACCGCGCAGGCCGATGATCGCGGGCCGTTCGTAGTCAAGAACGAGCTTTACAATACCAACTCGGCATTCAATGAGATCACTCGACCTAACCTCGTCTTTGACATCTACTTCAACCCGACGACGGGCGATGTGAAGACGGCATCGGTGTCGCCCGAACATGCGCACGAGGGTTACATCAAGATCGCACCGAAGCAGAACAACAACGGTACTAACAAGTACCACGCCTTTCGATGGAGTGCCCGCAAGGTTCAGGCGGAGTCGTACGACCTTCATTTCGTAGAATCAGCGTCGGGCTGGAAGGTCTACACGAAAGTCCGAGATGTCGACTCTGCAACGGTCAAGGACCTTGTTATGGACATCACGACGAACGAGGGTTCCGCCGATATTGGAAAACTTGGTCTTGATTCGAAGTGGTTCGACTACCCGAAGCCCGTGAATCTGATCAAGATGCTGGTCGATGCGGCGACGGATTCCGATTCAATGGTCTTGGATTTCTTCGCCGGATCCGGGACTACGGCGCACGCCGTGATGCAACTGAATGCTGATGATGGAGGGCGCCGTCGATTCATCCAGGTTCAACTTCCAGAGCCGCTGGCTGAGGATCATCCTGCGCGTGAAGTTGGTGGGCATCGGACGATTGCCGATGTTTCCATCGCTCGAGTGCGCGCTGCCGCTACTTCGATTGACGCAACACTCAGCGGCCGTCTGGGAGATGGTGAGCCTGCTGACATGGGTGTTCGGGTCCTCAAGCTCGCCGAAACCAACTTCGCAAAGTGGCGCGTGACGAGTGATGTCGAAGAGGGCGCTCTCGAACAGCATCTTCTGGCTCTCCGTGACAGCAGTAGCGCCGATGACGCGACACCTGACGACCTCCTCACCGAGATTCTGCTCAAGCAGGGCTACGCGCTCACCGAGCGAATCACGTCGGTCGAGATCGAAGGCCTTGAGCTGCGCGCGGTCCTCGATGCCGACGGAGACGTGGCAGTCCTCGCGTATCTGAACGAGCACAAGAAGCCGTCGGTCGAGCAGCTTCGCGCGATCGTGGACACCCAGCCGACGAAGCTGGTGATCCTGGAGGACGCCTTCCAAGGAGACGATGAGCTCAAGACCAACCTCGTACAGCTCGCGAAGTCGAAGAACGTGGAGCTCTGGACGGCGTAATGGGTGGTTCAGGATTCCAGTTTGACCCCAGCCAGCCGTACCAGCTCGATGCGGTGAACGCGGTCGTCGACCTCATCGATGGCCAGCCGAAGGATGCCGAGAAGCTGCTGCTGACGCTGCGCGGTCATGCAGCGCTGAAGGAGACCGATCAGGCGACGCTCGACCTTGACCTAACTCAGGAGGTCGGGGCGGTCGGCAACAACCTCGTCCTTGAACGCGACACGGTGCTGTCTAACCTGCAGCGCGTCCAGGATCGAAACGGTCTCGAAGTTGTGGGGAAGTTGTACGACGCGGCACTCGACTTCGACATCGAGATGGAAACGGGCACCGGAAAGACCTACGTCTACCTGCGCACGATCTTCGAGCTTGCGAAGAATTACAACTTCACGAAGTTCATCATCCTGGTGCCGAGCGTTGCCATCCGTGAGGGCGTCGCGACGAGCATCCGTCTCATGCGGGATCACTTCAATGGTCTCTATCCAGGGCAGCCGTTCGACTACTCGGTCTACAGCGGAAAGAACGCCGAAGACGTGCAGTCGTTCGCGACGGCGACGAACATCCAGATCCTAGTGATGACGATCGACTCGATCCGTGGCACCGCGAACACGCGCATCATCCACCAGACGAAGGACAAGCTCAACGGGCTGCGCCCGCTCGACTACCTGAAGGCGACGCACCCCGTCGTCATCATGGACGAGCCGCAGAACATGGAGTCGCTGCTTTCGCAGTCAGCGGTAGGCGAGCTCAACCCTGTCTTCACGCTCCGCTACAGTGCTACGCACAAGAAGCAGCGCAACGTCGCGTACCGGCTTGACCCGGTCGACGCGCATGACCTGGGCCTTGTCAAGCAGATCGTGGTTGCCGACGTGCAGCAGCAAGGTGCCGATGCGGCTCCGTACATCAAACTGATCGAGGTTCGGCGAGAGCCGACCTGGATTGCGCGACTTGAGCTGTCGTGCCGAAAGGCCGACGGCAGTCTCGAACGTCGGGTCGTGAGCGTGCGCCAACATCAGGAGCTGTCCGATCCGCGCATCACCGACAACCCAATCTACGAGGGCTGGCGCATCAATGAGATGAGCATCGAGCCGGCCTACATCGATCTCACCCTCCATGGCTTCCTCGAGCAGGGCGAGAGTATCGGCGGCTCCACCGGAGCGATCTACAAGGAAATGATCCGGGAGACCATCCGTGAGCACCTGCGCAAGGAGTCGATGCTGCGCCCGCGCGGCATCAAGGTACTGAGCCTGTTCTTCGTGGACAAGGTCGCCAGCTACATGGGTGACGGAGCGACGAACGACGATGCCAACGGGGACTTCGCACGCTGGTTCGACGAGGTCTTCGTCGAAGAACGCGCCAAGCTGGCGCGATATCAAGAGCTTCTGCCGCAGGACCCGAGCGCGCTGCGAAAGGCGTACTTCTCGCAGATCAAGCGCGGTAAGACCACCGTTGTGCAGGACAGCTCCGGCACGACCAAGGCCGACGATGACGCCTACGAACTGATCATGCAGGACAAGGAGCGGCTGCTCGATGAAGCCGAGGACGTCCGCTTCATCTTCAGCCACTCCGCGCTTCGCGAAGGCTGGGATAACCCGAACGTCTTCCAGATCTGCACCCTCCGCGAGATGGGCGCAGAGACTGAACGCCGTCAGACCATCGGGCGAGGTCTTCGACTTCCTGTTGCCAAGACCGGAGACGGGTACGTGCGCGTCTCCGACCGCGGCATCGCGACTCTCACTGTGGTGGCGAACGAGTCCTACACTGCCTTCGCGAAGAGCCTTCAGAACGAGTACAAGTCCGCGGGCGTTGAGATCGGCGAGGTGCGTCGAAGTGAGTTCTCCAAGATCCCGCTCCTGGACGCGAACGGTCAGCTGACCGACGACCTCTTTGGGTTCGAACGGTCTGCATCCGTCTTCGAACACCTGACTCGGGAGAAGTTCATCGTCGACGGCAAGGTGACTGCCAAGTTCCAGCCGAACACGATCGACTTCAGCCTGAACTTGCCCGAGATCTTCGTTGACTACGAACCAGAGATCATTGCGCTGATCGCGAGAGCGCACATCGGCACCTACGTGAAGCCGGCGAGCAAGCGTCATCCCCGCAAGCTCAACAAGGAGATTTACACCACTCCCGAGTTCGACGACTTCTGGCACGCGATCAGTCGCCGCACGACGTACCGGGTGACGGTCTCGCGCGACACAATTGTCGAGAAGGCGGTCGACGCGATCCGATCTGCACCGAAGGTGGACCCCCTCCGCATTCAGGTCACACGCGCAGGAGTCAAGGTGCTGCGCGGTGGCGCCAAAGGTGAAGAACTCGGCAGCCGTTCTGCCGAGTTGAAGGGGAGTTACGACCTTCCTGACATCATCGCGGAGCTGCAGGAGGCCACGTCGTTGACTCACAAGACCATCGTCGACATCCTCATCGAGAGTGGCCGACTGGACGACTTCATCGGCAACCCGAACGACTACATTGCCATGGCTAAACGGGCCATCCAGACGGAGCTTGCCAAGCTCGTCGTCGACGGCGTGCAGTACGAGAAGATTGCTGGCTCCGTGTACGAACTCCGAGAGCTCCAGAGAGACGGGCTCGAGGAGAAGGAACGATTCCTCGACCAGATGTATGAGGTGAAGAACACTCAGAAGACCGACTTTGACTTCGTCGTCTACGACTCCGACGTCGAGCGTCAGTTCGCCGAACTGCTCGATAGCCGTGAAGACGTGAAGCTATTCATGAAACTGCCTGCCAAGTTCAAGATCGATACGCCCGTTGGCCCGTACAACCCAGATTGGGCGATCATCAAGCACGAGGACGGCGAAGACCGGATCTACATGATCCGCGAGACCAAGAGCACGCTCGACGACTCGAAGCTACGCCCGACCGAGCTCGCCAAGATCAAGTCGGCGAAGGAACACTTCAAGGCCATCGGCATCGACGACTACGCACGAGCAGCACCCGGAGCGTGGAGACTATGACTTCGTCCTACCCACTCTGGTCAGATGAGCCCGCGACCCAGGATCTGCTGGCCTTTCGCGCCGTGGCGGAGACCGCCGCAGATGCGATCTTCGATGACGGGCTCGACCCTTTGGCAATCGGGCTGTCTGGTGCCTGGGGCAGCGGCAAGACCAGCGTGCTCGAATTGATCAAGTCCGAGATCGCGGAGCGATCCAAGGGCAGCGACCGTAAGGTGCTCGTTATCCCGACGCAGCCGTGGCTCTACGATCCGACCGTCGGTCCGAAGGAGAGCCTCATCGCTGAGGTGCTGGGCGCGCTCAGCAAGGAGTTCAACGAAGAAGACCCGGTCGGCAAGCTCGGTCTGGATGTATTCAAGAAGCTCGTCCGTAAGGTCAACTGGTCGAAGGCGGTCAAGATGGCGGCGCGGACTGCCATCACCATGCAGCTGCCGAATATCGACGACGTATTTGGACTGGTCAGTGACGCACCCGAGAGCCTCGAAAGCGAGAAGGGCATGGCCGCCTTCCGCGAAGAGTTCGGGAAGCTCCTGGCCGATCCTGCGTTGGCGCACCTGTCGCGTGTAGTTGTGCTTGTTGATGATCTCGATCGTTGTCTGCCCGACACCGTGGTCGAGTCGCTTGAGGCGATCCGACTGTTCCTTTCGGCTGAGGGCATGTCCTTCGTCATCGCGGCCGATGAGGACCGCGTAGCGGAGGCGATTCAGCAGAAGCTCAAGACCGCGCCTCCAAAGGACGAGGACGAGGATCCCGCCAAGCTCTACCTCCACAAGATCGTCCAGACGACCATCCCGCTTCCCGCGCTGAGCCGGTTCGACACCGAAGCGTATCTGTTCCTGCTGCTTGCGAAGTCTGAGCTGGGCAATGACGGTGCAGCCTATGAGGCGTTCGTAGCAAAGTGTGACGAACTGCGCGTGGACGGTGGCAGCCTGGACGATCTTGCGGTCGAGGATGGTAGTGCACTGGCGGAGCATCTCGTCACGGCCACGCGACTGACACCGATCCTCTACGAGAAGTTCCACGGCAATCCGCGACGCATCAAGCGGTTCCTGAACGATCTGAACGTGCGCCAATCAGTTGCCCGGCGTCGTGGGTTCAAGCTGGAACCAGATGAGGTCGCGAAGCTGATGGTGTTGGAACGCATCCTCACCGACGACTTCGAGACCGTGCTCGGCTGGCTGGCGTCGAATCAACTGCGCGACAAGCTCGATGCCCTTGACGTTGCTGCCAATGGTCGAGTTGAGGTGGCTGAGGAACCGGCGCCCGGACCATCCGAAGATGAGGCTCCGAAAGATGGGCGTGCTAAGAGGAAGCCCGTCACGCCTGAGCCAGAGGCGGAGCCTGCTCGCGATGATGACTTCAGTGACACCCTCCGGCGCTGGGCGAAACTCCCTCCCGCCCTCGATGCCTCGGCTATCTCGGGGTACCTCTACCTCGCGGCCTCGTTCGCCAAGATCGAGATCATCGACACTGGGCTGCCTGAACGGCTCCGTGACCTTGCGGTTGCGCTGACATCGAGCCTCAAGCTCGACCGTGCAGGTGTCACAGACGAAACGCTGAGACTGCTACCCGAGGGCGACGCCCAGATCCTGGTCGGCCATCTTGGACGTCGTACCCGTGACCAGCCCGGACTGCAGAAGTTCACCGTCGAGAGCCTGCTCCGCCTCGCTGCGCAGCAGCCCATCACCCAGCCGAACGTCGTGGCGGCGCTGAAGGGGCTTCCCGCCGGGAACGTCGAACCGGCGACAATCATCAAACTGCGGCCGCTGGATCAGACGGCATATCGGCCGGTACTTGATGCCTGGCGGGCGGGCTCGGACGATCAGCAGCTCCAGACGTCGGTCGGCATCGTCGAGAAGGCATGGAGCGGCAATGGGAACTAGCGGCTCATTCGGCGGCAGCGGCGGCAAGGATGCAGGCGATCTTCGCGACAACATCGCGGCATGGCTCGACGCGGCAGGCGAGCCCGGTGGTGCCGATGGAGCCGACGCAGGCAACGGGGACGGAGGTGCCGACCAACCCTTCGACCCGTCGCGCCCCGGAACGCCGGGGCAGCCCCGAGTGGACCTCGGCCCAGCCCTGCGCGTGTTGCTCAACTCGCGCGGGCGCGGCGGCCACGGTGACGGCCCCGGTGGCGGTGGCGGTGGAGGCTCTCGAAGCGGAGGCGGTGGTCGTCCGTCAGGCGGCGCAACCCGATCTGTCGGACGGGTATCGCGGGCAGCCGGGCGAGCCGGACGACTTGCGCTTGCCTACTCGTCCGGTAACCGGGAGGCCCTGCGCGAGGCGGGCCTCAACTACGACGAGCTACAGGCGCTCGGCGATCCTGTTGCTATTGGGCTCAAGATCATCGAGACTGCCTTTGAGTCCCCGGCAGATAGCACGGTCGCAGATGCCGAGGAACGCGACATCGTCTCGATGGTCGTCGAGTGGATTCTGGAGCAACCCGCGGATCATCCGCCGATGCCAGAAGACGTTGTCAGGAAGTCGATCGAAACGATGATCGCCGAGACCGCTCTGACCGAGGTGTCCTCGACGATCTACGCGAAGAACGTCAGCTTCGAGAAGCGTCGCAGCCTTGAGCGCCAGATTCGCGATGTAGCGGCGGAGTACGCGGCCCAGGCAACGCTAAACCCGGCAGGTGCGACCGAGCAGCAGATGGCGCAGGCCATTGAGAACGGCATCCGCGACATCGGGCAGATCTTCGGAGTCGCCTCATGAGTCGGTCACTGCTCACGCTCTCCGAGGTCACCGCGGACGCCGCCGTGAAGGACGGCAGTTTCGACGAGGTCTTCCTCTGGACCCGCGGCGGCCGCACAACCTTCACCGGCGGCATCGATCCGCACCTCGCTGGACTTGGCGTGGTGAACCCGCGAAACGTCGACCTCGTCCGGATCGCCCTCGCCGTCCTCGCTGCGGACCGCTCCGTCCTTCGGGAAGGTGGCGGCTCGAGCTGGAACGCGAGGGAGTTCGAGCTCACCGTTGAAGTAGACGATCCCGCCGTATGGGCATCGCACGCGGAGCAGCTGTCCCGCACGATCGGCTTCCTCTCGGGCGACCACTGGATATTCAGATTCACGCAGGCACCCACGGCCGAGGAGACCGGACTGCCGATCGAGGAGCAGCACCACGACCGCACAGTGCTTCTGAGCGGTGGTGCCGACTCGGCTGCTGGCGCACTGCTGTCCGCAATTGATCTGGGTAGGAATCACTCCCAGTCGCTGGTATCGCAGTACAGCTCAACCTCGATCTCTCCAGTGCAGCAGGGCATCGTCAGCGCGATCGCAGGGCTGGTGCCCGGCATTCGGCAAGTGCATCACCAGTTCCATCTTCATCGTGGGTCGAAGCGACTTGACGACTCATCGTTCCGAAGCGAAACATCGACCCGCTCGCGCTCACTGCTCTTTCTCGCACTAGGGCTCGCCGTCGCTGAGCGCGCTGGCTCGACGCTCTGGATCGCCGAGAACGGTTTCGCCTCGCTAAACCCTCCGCTCGGCCCCGATCGCCGTGGCAGCCTGTCGACGCACACGACCCATCCGCGCTTCCTGCGCGAGCTGTCAGCGCTGATGCAGAGCGTGGGCGGGCACTGCCTTATCGAGAACCCCTTCGAGACGCTCACGAAGGGTGAGATGTTCCGCCGGGTGGCGGATGCGGTGGGCATCGACGCCGCCTCGACCTACCTCAGCAGCACCAACTCTTGCTCGCACACCGATGCGCGCTACAGCGGCGCACCAGCCGGTTCTTCCTGCGGCGTCTGCTTCGGCTGCCTCGTCCGCCGAGCGGCATTTATCGCCTCTGGCATTCCCGACACCACCACCTATCTTTCCGAGGATACGAGCGGCAGGTACGAAACGTTCGTCCGGCAGAAGTCGATCGTCGAGCCCCTTCGTGACTTCGTTGACCGGGGTATCCGTCCCCGCGACGTAATGGCAATGTCGCTGCCAGAGGGCTACACAGCGCAGGACGCGCTAGCCCTGTCGCAGCGCGGTGTCGAGGAACTGCGGGGGCTCTTCTGATGGCCCCACAGCTTCCTCCGCTCGATCTGCACGCGCATATCAATCCGAAGACCCATCCGGCTGACCTCGAGCGGCTCGGCGCCGTCGTGTTCGCGGCGACACGATCTATGGATGAGTACGAATCCGTCAGAGACCGCCACGATCGGGTCACCATCTGGGGTGTTGGATGCCATCCAGGTGTGCCACAGGCGCAGGAGGACTTCGATGCCGACAGGTTCGCACCACTGCTCGCTTCGACAGCCTTCGTCAGTGAGATCGGACTGGACCGGCGCTCAAAGGTGGCTCTTGCGGAGCAGGAGGAGGTGCTCACCTCCATCCTCAGCGCGCTTCAGGGCACGCCCCGCATTGCCTCGATCCACAGTACTGAATCGGCGGGACGTGTCCTTGATGCCCTCGAGCGCACGCCAATCAGGGGAGCCGTGCTCCACTGGTGGCGCGGTGACGAGGCCCAGACGCGACGAGCAGTAGAGCTCGGTTGTTGGTTCTCGATCAACGCAGCAAATACGCGGCACCCGAGTGATGTTGCCCTGATCCCCCTCGGGCGGGTGCTCACTGAGACGGATCATCCGGCTGGCGACCGGGGGTCATCTGCGCCGCGTCAGCCCGGTGCCGTGACTGATGTCGAACGGGCGTTGGCAGAGATCTACGGAATCGACGTCAGGGCTGTCCGTGGGCAGGTCTGGACAAATCTGGCCGGCCTCGTTGGCGAGACGAATGTCGAAGATCTTCTTCCTACCGCTGTTCAGCGGATGATCGCCTTCACTCGGACGATCGGAACGTCGCAATGAAGCCTGCCAAGGAGACCGAAGCAGTCAAGCTCCCGTTCGAGACCGGCGAGTATCTCATCACATGGCAGGTGCCCGATCGCAAAGGCAACCATGTTGGAATCCCGGGGCTCCTCACTGTTGAGCAGGGGAAGTACCCGACCGGGATTCTGTATGGCGACCTGCCGATCGAGTGGCTGTCGGAGGGTGCGACGGGCGTCGCCTCCTTCCCGCAGCGCCACACCTTCGACGTCCTCACGGGCCGACTGTCGAGCGGCGCCTACGTGGCGCTGATGAACGGCGAGCTCAGCTACAGTTTCCCCGGCAACGGCCGAGCAGTAGGAGCCTTCGCGGCCCTTTCGCTCGATGCATTCGACACCTCAGAACACCGGAAGTACGCCTCCATCGAGCTTCAGATCGAGGGGCTCGAGTCAGTTGCGGGGTTCGCCCCGATCTCACACGTCAAGATGCCAATGAAGGCCGGTGACGAGCCAGTCTGGGAAGCCACCGTCGACAAGGACGCGAAATTCGCCTGGAGCGCGGGCGACAAGTCGATGACGTTCAGCTATGACTACACCGTGCGTGCGCTCGACGGGTATGAGTTCAGGATGGCATTCGGCCCTGTCCTGCGTCTCACCTCAGACGAGCCGCTGACGGTTGTCGATTGGTGGCTTGAGTGGGTTCGCCCCCTCCGCCAGCTCATCTCGCTCCTTACAGGTGCCCCACGTGAGGTTCGGTACCTTCTCGCCGTGGTCGCTGAATCCGCGCCCCGTTCGCACCGTGATCAGGTGTTCGGCTGGGATATCACACACCTACCTGTCAACTCAACGCGCGCTGCGGTCGAGGAGATTCGTTCGGCGGTCAGTCTTGCGGGAGACAACCTGAGTCTGCTCGACCTACTGCGCACCTGGCAGCGACAGGTCGCAGCCAGGCATCCCCTCTTTGAGACCTACGGGGCGATGGCGACGGCTGCCGACCAACACCCCCGCTCGAGATTCCTGCTTCTACTGCAAGCGCTTGAGGGGTCGTACGGCTTCGAATATCGCGCCAAGCATGAGGCGGATAAGGAGAAGTTCGGGGCAAAACGGGAGGGCGTGATCGCGCGGGCCCAGCAGCTGTTGGAGAAGGCGGACTTTGCTTTCATCAACAAGAACCTTCGTCGGGAGGCGCAGCAGGGCCTTGACTCGGCGCTTGCTGACCTGCTGAAGCGACTGCCGGATGAGGTTTCGGAGGAACTCACGAAGAGTGAACTGATCAAGGCCGTTCAAGAAGAAGACACCGGCAAGGGAACGCTTCCGCTTCAGACCGCGCTCACGAGAGCCCGGAACACCCTGTCGCACGGCTCAGGATCATTCGAGCCTCAGCACCTTGCGGTCGTGGCCGACATCCTCGAAAGGATGGTGCGTTCTGAGGCAATCCGATTGCTTGGTGCTCCGCTCGACCCGCAGGAGCGCGCAGCCAAGAAGGAGGCGCGGTGATCGACCAGGGGATGATCGGCTACTGCTTCCCGAGCGCTTTCCGAATCACAACACCCTCAGAGCGCAAGGCGGAGATGACTGTGTGATTGTCGAACCCGAGCTGCTTGCCAATGTTCACGCTCGATAGCCCTTCCGCGTACAGCTCCACGGCTCTGGTGACGTCCGCAGGCTTCATCCCGCGCGAAGTGTCGACGCCGCGGTCGGCCAGATGCTTCGCCACCGTCGTACGACTCATCCGGAACTCCCGAGCGACCTGCCGCATGTTGCGAATCTCCTGGTACCGGGCTGCGAGCTCATCAACTTCTCGCTCGCGCAACTGCTTCGCCATCCGTACCGGATTGGGCGAGTCCGTGGCGGAACGCCGCGAGCGCGCAGCCTTAGCCGCGATCTCCAGGGGTGATGCACCTCCTACGACATGATTTGAGTAGTTATGCAAGACCCGCACCATCTGTCCCAGTTTGACTCCGCTTCGCGTCGGCTCGACGGTAGTGGACTGGCACTGCGTCAATCGTCGCCGACGCCTACAGCCGGCAGTAATGCCGCGAGCTCCGGAGTCCCATAGGTCATAAAGACCAGGGCATCCTCTTCACTCTCGTCCCATGTTGCCCGATCGAAAGTTACCGGCAGCGGCGCATGCGTTGACGGGGTGAGGTACTCCTCGACGTCACGCACGCCGGCGGCTGGGTTGAACGAGAGCAACGGGAATGCATCCGCAGGTGGTACCAGCCAGTACACCTTCTGCCTATTGCTGTCGGAATCGAAAGCCCCCCGCGTGAGGGCGTTGGACATGAGTACTCGCTCCAGCTCCGCGGGTGTTATCGAGCCCAACAGAGTGGGTGGTGCCTTTATCTGTGCACTATCCGGATGATCGCCCATGTCGTCGTTGCTTATGGGTTCGTTCTTGATGTCCTCGACTTGTTGGCGAATCTCGTCGACCTCAGAGTCCACCACGGCGGGAGTCGCGTGAGGATCGAGGGCGAGACGCTCGATGGCCTTTTCGATGTTTGCCAGCACTGGGGCGGCATCGCCGACAATTGCGGTGAAGTCTCCGTAATCCTCTGCGATGCCCCTATAGACCTGCTCCTCCACCGTATCGGCGTAGAAGTAGTTGCTAATGCGGATGTCCTTGTAGGACGCCCCAATGCGATCGACGCGGCCGATCCGCTGCTCCACCCGCATCAGATTCCATGGCATGTCGTAGTTGATGAGCCGTCCCGACGTTTGCAAGTTCAGGCCCTCACTCATGGAGTCTGTACCGATGAGAACTTCCAGCTCGCCACTGCGGAACTTGCTCTTGATCTCCGACTTTGTGACCTCGGCCCATGCTCCGGATTCGGCGTCATAGACTTCACCGCCCCGGCCCGAGTAGCAACCGAGGCGCCGATACCCCGCCGTGAGCAGCCGTTCACGGACGTAGTCCATCGTGTCGGCGTACTGGGTGAAGACAACCACCGACGAGTATGTGTTCAGCGACTCCGTCACGTCAGCAACGAGCTGGCTGGCCTTGCTGTCTTCGCCGGTGATGCTGTCGAGGTCTTGGAGGAAGGACTTGAGTTCGGCGATCTCGTCGCGGAGTCGGTCGGCTCTCGTGTCAAAAGCCTCTGGCTCGAACAGTGATCCCTCGACATCCACGTTGTCGTCATCGGTGAGCAATTCAGCCAGGTTCTTACCGTCTTCCAAGACACTCAGTCGGCGACGAAGAGACCGTTTGATCGCCTCGAACGATGAGGTCAGGCGACGGCGATAGACGGTCATGATGAACCCGAGTGCCTGATTGCCCGCCTCCGCCACGTACGCGTTGTAATGCCGGCGGATGTACTCCTCGATGCGCTCGTACAGTCGGCGCTCGTTTGGCTCCAGCGGGATGAACTCGTCTTTGACGTGGCGATATGGGATGACCACGTCGTCAGGGATGATCCCGGCCGTCTGGTACGCGCGCATCGTCTTTCGGGTGTTGCGGAAGACGCGATCCCGCATCGGGGTGTGTCGACGGAGCCACTTGTCCATCCACTCGGAAATCTCATTGGGGAACTTGGCTTTCAGGTCCGCGCTCGGCGGGTTCCCGGCCAGGGCCGTGACCACATAGCCACTAGTCCAGCCAAGTTCGTCATCGAATTGCTGTTCGAGGTCAGTATCCCGCTCGGCCTGCGGGTCGGCGAAGTAGTCCTCCAGCATCGCGCACAACAGATCCCAGTGCCGGAGCATCGGGTCGATTGCCAGCAATTTGAAGTATCGAATGAAGTCCTCGGCGCTGACGCCCCACCGTCCCTTGAGCCCGAGCAGGGAGATCAAGTCCCAGGCTTCATGTGGGTTCATCTGCATCGGCGTTGCCGTGGCGAGGTACAGCGCCCGCCACATCTCCTTGTCGCGCATCTCTTGGAGTAGCGCCAGCAACGAGTTCGGAGTGTCGGTCGGCTTGGAGCCACGTCGCCGGGCGTGATGAGCCTCGTCAACCAGGACAACGTCCCACGGACCGGCGTCGAGTATCTGCCGCCGGCGGTCGCGACGCCGAGCAAGATGCGACGAAGCGAGCACGATGGGGAACGCGGACCACGGATTCGCGTTCGGCCCGACCGGGATTGGCGCATCGTAACGATCTACGAAAGCACCCTTGTCGAAGCGGGCCACATCGAGGTTCATCTTCTCGTGGAGTTCCTCTTGCCACTGCTTCATCACGGAGGCGGGGACGAGCAGCAGTGCCTTCTTCGCCCGGCCCGATGTGAAGAGTTCGCGGAGGACCATGCCCGCTTCCACGGTCTTGCCGAGCCCAACCTCGTCGGCGAGCAGGTAGCCGCGCGGGTAGGTGCTCACGACACGACTAATGAGCTCCGCTTGGTGCGGGAGAGGCTGCGCCCATGCCGATCCGACGCCCGTCCAGGGCGACGCGGTTGGTGCATCGCGCAGTGCGACGAGCTCGTCCCATGCTGCCTCGACATCGAACTCCTCGGTGTCGTCTTCGGACGAGGTCGGCGTCTCCAAAGGTGGCGAGACAACGCCGGGTGGAAGCGGCGGGGTCTCGGGGGCGTGCTCGATGAGGTGCTTCCGCACTGCCGACGGCAGGTCTATGATCGCCCATCCTGCATCAGCGTTGTCGGTCCAGTGCTTCTCGAAATCAAGCACCTTGTGGACACCCAGGTAGTCCCAGATCGGCACATTCCAGGATGGGTAGGCGTCGAACGTCTCATGGTTCCTCGCCCAGGCCGTCACCGACGAGTTGTTCGATCCGTTGAAGGCGACTCGATTCCCGTACCGATCCGCGAAGATGCCGTACTTGGTGTGGAAGTAGCGTCCCGACTGTAGGTGCGTCAGCAGATCACCGTCTTCTCCCCTCGGGACACCAACACGAATCTCAAGCCTGTCCGTAGCCACCATCCACGCAAGCACGCTCAGATGCTCGCTCTGCACAATCCGCGTCCCAGCAAGGCCCGGATCAGCGAGCAGCCTCGCCGCCACTACATCGTCGAGCGGCTTGCCCTCGATGACGGCGTCCACGTCTCGCTGTGCGAGTTGCGCACCGACGATCAGGCGCATCTTCCCGCCGTTCGCGAGGAAATGGGCGGTGCCCTGCGCTGCGTACTGAAGCTCGGACGCGGACCAGTAGCCCACGGCTCTGTCGTAGGTCACCGCCCGAGACAGCAACGGTAGATAGAACGTCTCGAACGGACGGTCATCCGGCGAGTAGGTTGCTCCAAGATCAACAGTCTGGAACGAATCCGGCGACGAAATAGAGTCCCCTGAGGACAGCTCAGAACTCGCCGGTCCGCCAGGTGGCGCCGACGATCCAGGTGATAGAGCGTCGCTGTCGTCCAGTGTCATGTCACACCACGTCGAACAACGTGTTCTCGTTGGCGTCTGTCTGTGCGGCCATCTCCTCCGCCTCCGGTAGAACCACATCATCGAAGTAGAGCGTGCAGAGTGTGTCGATGAGCCCAGCCTCCGGCACCACCCAAGCACCTTTGACCTTGGTACGTGGGATCGCGTTCGCCAGACCTTGCAGGGTGGAAATGAACCCGGCATCGCTGGTGTAACCGTGGCGATCGAGGAAGCGCTTGGCGGCCTGCTGGCCGTCCACCTCGGCAATGTAGAGCGCAGTGTCGACAGCGTCAATAATGTACTCGAACGAGGATGCTTCAGGTGTGACGCCGGGAAGGCCCGAGTCAGCACCGCGCCGCAACCGTTCCTTCGGCGTTAGCAGTGACACTTTCCCGGAAGACTTCGACACGATCTTGGCACGCTCCAAGTCGTCCACATCCAAGCCGCCCACCGCAAGGGCAAGCAGTCTGGCCGTATCAAACGGGAATTCCCGCGCACCGAACGTATCCCACGCCAACAGGACGAAGTCAGTGAGCCCATCCACCTTCGCGGCCTGCCCGACGAGGCGGGAACGACGAAGGTCCACGATCTCCTCGCGCGCCAGAGCCAGGGCATCTTCGGGGCGGAGCAACTGGTCCCGCCCATCAGCGTCCGGAGTGGACGAGTAGACGGGCCAGTTCTGCGAGATCACGGACAGCGTTGGGCCGTAAGTCGAGAGCAGAAGGTCAACGCCGTCGATACCGTCATGCTGGAATCGTGTCGCCGCGTCGCGTGCTGCGAGGCGGATATCGTGCTCGATGTCATCGAGATAGACCTTGCGGCCGTTGGCGCGGTCGGTTCGCTTTCGACACACCAGCATGATGGTCGAAGCTGCAGAGTTCATGTTTGCCTGGTGCATAGAGTGCTCGAACTCAGTGTTGACAGGCCACGATGTTTCAATCGTGAAGCCCGCCTGTAGGAGACCCATACCAAGTGTGTCCCACGCCTCGGCTCGTTTGTGAGTGAACATCACCGAGAGGACTCCGTCGTCTGACAGAACGCGACGCGACTCGGAGAAGATTGATGTCATCTTCGTCTCATAGTCGAGGTCGGCCAGCTCACTCTTGCGCTTTCCCATCATCGCGAATCTGGCGGGATTGGCAACGGCTTCGTTGTCTTTGTCCGTAAGATCGTCCCGGAAGTAGTCGGGAACTAGTCTCCCAAGAGTCCTCTTCTCCCAGACGTAGAAGTAGTCGGCGAGCTCCGCGTACATGACATTGTCGTAGTAGGGCGGGTCCATGCAGATATGAGTCACGGAGCCCGCATCGAGCGTGAGGCTCGCTGCGCTACCCTGCGTGACGGTAACCTCGCGATGAAGCCGCGTGTTCGTTCCAAGCTCTGCCGCCCCGGTCTCGTCGAGGAGACGCGCGATTCCACCATAAGCGTCGTCGAGCTGGTCGAGGCACCATGAATACAACGCTGATGCACCCTCAAACTCGGCGAATGTCCACTTGAAAGAAAAGTCATGGCGGTCGAAGACGCTTCTCATCCCCTGGCGCGCAACGTTCCATGAGGAAAGCCGTGAGTTCCAGTTGAGAGCTTTGCCTTGCATGAGCGCGAGTTCGAAGAGGACGTCGTCCGCTCTGTCGCCTAGAGCGTCACGCACTTCGGGGATCAACGTAGCGAACTCCTCACCGAACGTGCCGTGAACCAACGCCTGCCTCGGAGTGTAGAAATCGATCCAACGCTCAAGCCCGTACTGTTTCGGCCGCAGGTCATTGCCATCGGGGAATTCCTCTGTAGGAAGGATGCCCGAAACGAACCAGCCATCTTTGACTTCGTCGAAGCGACGATCCGCAGCCCGCAGTGCATCAATATCGGCACGGGTTGGCGCACGGAAGGTGCGTTCGCCCGACGCCTTACGGATGGCGACGGCATAGAGGACTTGCTCCATTTGGCCGCTCTGGGCTGCCTCCTTGATGTAGTCACCATCAATAACGAGATTGTCGTAAAGCGAGATCGCCTTCCCACGCGCTATGGTCCCTGCACTTGCATCGCCCCTGTCTACGTCCCGACCAAGGACGACCTCGAAGCGTGGCTCCTGAAGGTCGGCACCGTCTGCTGACAAAATCAAGCGCACAGCTGCCTCTTTGCCCGCTTGCTTGCGGAGCCACTTGTCCGTCAGCAAGGGGACGAGTCGGCCGGTGCGCGGACAAGGGACAGCATTTGCCCAGATGTAGGCGGTGACGCTTTCACCTTCGTCCAGAGGGAAGTACTCCCTAAGTCGCTTCTCCACGCGATTGACGAGAACGCCACCCCATCCCTTGATTTCGGGCAACAGGTCAAGCCCGCGAGTTGCAGGAATCTCGACCCCCGCCCGCAGGACGCTGGCCGCGACTCCGTTGAGGTCGTTTGCCACGACAGGCAGCCCAAGTCGGCTCGCAGCCCAGGGAATCGATCCTCCGCCGGCGGTCGGGTCAGCGACGGTCGGAAGCTCGCCCCAGGTGCGACGAAGAATGGAGTGGAGCAGATCGATGTCTGAGCGCGCCACTGCGTTTCGGAACGCCTGACGGTAGCCGTACCCGTTGCCCTGCAACTTCACGCCAGCAGCGTTGGCGGCATCGATCATGCGTCGTCCCTTGACGGGGTCCCCCAGGATCCCGACGAGGCGCAGCAGCCATGCCCTGTAGGCCAATTCACTGCGTACTTCTGGCGCGTCTGGGAACGCTTCGGCCAACTCTTCGGTCCATGTCGGCATGACGCCAGCGAGAGCCACAGCGGCGGAAGCCACAAGTGGTCGACGCGCCCACCAGATGTGAAGGAACGAGAGCGGTGGTAGGGCGGAGGCCGCTCCGCGCTCTCGCCGCGACTCGATTCCGAGTTCTGCGACGGGTAGCCAGTCCTCGATGAGGACCCGTGGTCTTGAGTTGGTCACGTCGTGTCCTTAGTCGGCGAGGAGGGTTCGGAGTGCTTTGCGGGCGCGGGTGCCATCGAGTCCCATGCACTTGGAGTACCAGTAGTAGGTCTCCTCGACGCTCATGGCGTTGATTCCGGCGACGAGCGCCCGGACCCGCTCATGCTTGGCAATGGGTAGGGTCGCGAGCAGGACCAGCGCAAGGCGGACGCCCTCGGCTTCGCCGAGGCGAATGGGCGCTTTGCGTTTGAAAGCCAGCACGCTCGGCTGGTGTCCCGCTTTGCGAACCGCGGCGAACAGCGCATCAATCACGCGTCCAGCTTGAACGGGTGTGGCCACGCTGACCGGTGCCGTGATCGAGCTGCCGTTCTCGCCGTAGCTTTCTTCAAGCGTTACTCCGAAGGCTTCGCCTCGGCCCGGCGTGATGACGAGTCGAAACCCTCGGACGCCTTCGACCAGTGCGAGATGGGATGTGGGGCGGAACCGCTTGACCGCGTTCACTTGGTCACCTCGGCCGTCATGGTGGTGCTCTTCATGCCGAGGTTCTTGACGACCGTGTGTATCTGGCCGAACTGAGCATCGGTGATGTCCAGAGCGGGGGCGAAACGGAAGACGAGGGTGACTTCGCCCGCTACCTTGTTCGCTCCGGCGATGGACTTCTTCACATGGTTATACGCGGACTGGAAGTCCTGACGGTCTGCAGTGCCCTGGAACTGGACTCCGCCGTTGACTCCCTTGAACTCGGCGCGGATCGTCGCACGAACGGTGATGTGCTGCTTTTGCAGCATGCCGAGCGCTGCCACGGCGAGGTCGATGTCGCTGGTGCCTGAGGCCTCGTCGGCGGTGACCTTCAAGGTCATCGTGCTTACCGTCGGGACCGTGAAGTCCGAAATCTGATCGAGGAGGCTCTGCATTGCAGCGCCGCCCGGGCCGGCTGCATTGAAGGTCTTCGAGTTCGGTGTGCGGGTCGGCACCTCGATCTCTTGCGCGTCGGCTGCTTCCCGGCTGAGGATGCGCAGGCCGTCGAGTCCTTTGTCCTTGATCGCAGACGGCGACAGTGCCCGAACGCCAGGGCTAGGCTCCGCGTCGAGGACGACGAACCACTTGTAGTCGCTGGCCTGTACCGCAGTGGCGAGCAGTTCGAGGACGTCGGTCTTGGTGGGCTCGCCGCCGCACTGGGCTTCGAGGCGGGAACGTATCTCGGCTCCGGTGAGGTCATCGTTAGTGATGACGGCACGCAAGTCGGCCTGGGTCGGCTTGCGAACGAGTAGGCCTCGTGACTGTGCTTCGGAAGCGGTCATCACCTCGGCGTCAGGCTTCATCTCGGGCGAGAAGCCGGCCATCGTGCTTGCCGTGTGAGTCTTGCCCGTGCCCGCGTCGTAGTAGACCCAGTTCTCGTTCTTCACCCCGTTGACGATCGCTTCACGAATCAGGTTCGGGTTGCGGACGATCTGGATCGTGTGGTCAGTCCAGAAGTAGTCGGCGATCGAGCGTGTGGTGGCGGAGTTTGCAGCGTGCCAGGTCTTCGACCGGAGGTACGAGGCAGTGAACGGACTGCTCCGAATCTTGTCCTCGTCTTCGAGCAAACTCAATACCGCTGAGGTCGCATTCTTCGTGTCCCCTTGCGCCTGAGCCGGGAGCTCACGGTGGCGGAGGTACCCGGTCGCCTTGTCCCCAGAGGGAAAGTAGATGTGCTTGTAGCAGCGGGTCACCGCGATACGGGCGTTGAGCGTGGCTTCCTTGTTGTAGACCTCTACCTTCTTGCGCACCTCGTCGCTGAACTGTGCGAGTCGAGCGGCGTCGCTGGCGAGGTTGTTGGATGCGATCAGAGCTCGTGCTCGGTCTTTCAGCACTTCGATTTGCTCTTCATCGGGTACTGCAAACACCACAGCATTGCGGTAGGTCCGCGGGCTGCCGACGGAGCCGACCTTATCCAGCATTTCAACGACTGCGGAAGGTGGCTGCTCTGCGCTCTTCGGCGTGACAGCCACGACGTTGTAGTCGAGTACGACCACTCGTAGCCCGGCTTCGTCGTGAACCTCGGCGGGACCCGACGGGAAGTGCACAGCTTTGGCGCCACCGTCGTTGGCGAACGCGTTGCGGATGAGAGTGTCGACCATCGCCGCAACAGCGGTATTGGCGACGTTGCGCTTCTCGGTCTCGATGATGGCGTTGACGTTCGGCTCGATGTTGAAGCGCCACCGCCCCCCGTCGAACGATAGATGCCAGAAGACTTTCTCGGACTCCGTGAGTGCTTTCTCGAAGATGGCGGTGTCTTCGCCTGGGCGGAGCGTGCCGACGATCCAGTCGTTGCGGCCAGCTCCTGCGGTCGCCACCATTTCAAGCGAATGAGTGAACACGGTGCGTGCGACACGGGTGGTGTAGGCCGGTTTACCGGGGAAGACATCAGCGTCCACTGCTGCGGAGTGCGACTTCTTGCCTGCGAAGTCTCCCTCGGCCACAGATGCGTACTCGGCCCGTCCGAGACCATCGGTGAGATGGTTCAGCACCGGGTCGTTGTCGTAGTCGATGTCGCCAACGTTGATGATCGCGGTGTCATCGTTCGTCGCGTAGATGTGTGCCACGACCTCAGCCAGCAACTTCAACGCGCCTCTTGCTCGCTGGAACTGTGTGATGTTGCCCAGGCGCTTGTCCAGGACACGGACGAGCTCGGGGTGGAACGGGTACGTCTTTGTGACCAGCTCGCCATAGGTCGCAGGGTGCTCGGCACCGCCCGCCAACTGCTCGGTCTTGCCGAGTGTCTCGTACAGGTCTCTGTAGGCGTCACCAGCGGCAGCCGCAGCATCTTGATCGACTGAGGCAAAGATGCGCTTCTTGAGGATTTCGCCGATCTCGTTGTCGTCGGCAGGGCGGATCACCGCGGACGGTTGCACGGCGCGAGTCAGTACGTCGCCGGTCTCTTCCGCTGCCTTAACCGAGGCGGCGTTCGCCGCGTCGGCCCGTTCCTTCTCGTCGCCGGTGAGGTCGCTGATCTCGGTGGTCTCTGCACCGAATGCGTTGGTGGTGGCCGCCAGGGTGATGATGACTGAGACCCGATTGGTCGGGTCAGACGCGACCTCGAACAGGTTCCCCAGGAACACCGGGATCGCGCGCGCCATTCGACGCACATCCTCGCTGCCCGAGGAGGACACCGCTCGCAGATACTTGGCGATCTCGTCCACGATGACGATCGTTGGCTTGCCGCCGAACGCCGCCTTGATGGTGCCCGTTCCCGGCGCCGTGCGCTCGACGTCATTGGCAGCCATCACAGAGAAGGCGTCATCGCCGATCTGTGCCGCCATCTCACCCCACAGCGTGTAGGTGCGGTGGCCATCAGTGTCGACCCCAGCGGTGGGGTCGAGAGCGTCGCCGACGAGCGCGGCAACCTGAACAGCACCGTCCGGAAGCAAGCTTGGGTCGATGAACTCTGCGATGTTGGCAGGTCGCGCCCCACCGGCCAGGTGGTAGACCGCTGTGAGGCCGTGGGTCTTGCCGCCACCAAAGGAGGTGGTGGGCCGCAGGACCCCGTTCTCTCCCGCCACGCCTTTCGCCCCAGTGATGCGACCGAAGGTCTTAGTGAGAAGGGTCTTCAACCCGGAAGTCGGGTAGGTCTGAGCGAAGAAGGCCTCGGCGTCGCCGTACACCGGGTAGTGCTCGGCGTCACGCACAACCTTGTCGAGCTGTGCTGCGAAGTGGTTGTCGGCGAGACCGCCTTGGAGCACGTCCTCTCGTGGCACGCAAGTGGTGCGCAGCGGCAACAGGTTCAAGTCGCTCATTCAGATTCCCTCCCAAGCCGCGCGCTGTCGCGCGATTCATTGTCACGTGATGCAGCGTCTCCGTGGCGCACCCAGTCGTCAACCTCGCTCGTCTGGAACTTCCAGAGGCGACCGACCTTGTGTGCGGGCATCTCCTTGTCAACGATCCAGGCGTAGATCGTGTCCTTAGCCACGCCCAGGTAGTCCGCGCTCGGCAGAGAGCCATGGTTCCGGCATGTGAACTCCTGGAGGCGAGTTGATCCGGGTCTTTCCGGTTATGTCCGAGAGTAGCGGGTCGATGTTCGGCGGCGTCGGAGCGGCGCGACGCACCGTCAGGAGTGGCCGTCGGCGGTCGCGACCCGCGTCAGGCTCGACCGCGAGGCTCAGACCTGTTCCCGGCGCCGGGCGCTGCTCGTATCGAAGGGCGCGGACGGCCCGCGGAGTTGTTCAAGCGGGCGTAGCTCTAACGGCCGCCTTTCTCGTCGTCGTCGTTGTTGCGCTGGAGTCTGTTCGCCACCTTGTTGGCGAACCGTCCGGTGGACATCCGCGCGCTCTCCAGTGTGTCACCACCGAAGCGACCGACGGCATTCAATCCTTGCTTGCTTGCGCCGACCACGCCGTCACGCATCTCGGCAGCCGCTGCGGACCACCGACGTGCTTCGAGTGACTCGCGATCGTCTGCGAGCCCGAGAGTCAGATGGAGGTCTGCGACACCGGACGCGACGTCGTTGCTGGCCTTCACCACCACCCGCGCCGAGCCCGGGTTCAGGAGCACCTTGGCGTTCGCGCGGCCTGCGGCTGCGTCCATCCTCGCCACCAGCTGACTCGTCGAATTGGCGATTGCATTCAGGCGTCGTTGACGCGCGGTTTGCAACGCGAGCCGGTGACGGTCGATCTCATCCGGTGCGGACTCGAGGACGCGATCCAATTCCAGAACAGACATCGAATCCTGCAAGTGGAAGCAGCGGGCAAGCACGGCGAGCCAATCGACGACCGTCTCCTGCGCCTCCTTCGAGAGATCGACGAGTTCGCTCACTTTCGTCTCGCGTTCGAGCTTTTCCGCGAGCGTGTCGAGTTGGCGCAATGCGTATGCCTGGGTGCGCGCGATCGTGGCCGCCGACCCCTGCACTTTCGACCAGGTCACCTCTGAGACGTGACCCACCTCGGCGCGGATGACCATCGCCTCGTCGAGCATCAACTCCACCCCGATCATGTCGGCGAGCACGGCGTCCTTCTGCGCGCGCAGGATGTCGTCGACCTTCGCGTCGATCTTCGCGAGGTAGTCGGTGATCTCCTCCATCTGCTTCTGCATCGCGTACTGGGCCATGAGACCGCCGACGCCGGCGAGGATGGCCGGATTGGTGAGCATCGCTCCGGGCTTTGCGACGAACTGAAGGTTCTTCGCGAACCGGCCGTCGGCGCCACGGGTGGTCGCTTGGACGAACTTCCCGCCCGATCTCTGCACGAGGTTGGCGGTATGGGCCGCGCGGGCGGATTCCTCCGTCAGCTTCATCCAGCGGCCAGCGTTCGCAGACACTTCGGATGCCGCCTGCAGTGCCGAGCCACTCGTCGCGACCACGGAGTTGAGTCGCTGGAGGTCCAGTTCCCGCGAAGGCACGCCAGCCGAAGCGACGAAGAGCTCGACCGCCTTCGGATCGCCGATGACGGCGATCCCGTCACCATCGCTGATGAGCTCCAGATCTCCTGTCGGGGTGGGCGCAGGTGTCATCTGGTCGTCTCCTCTAGGCTGCGGGCAATGACTATTGGGTGAACTTGAATGTGATCTCAGCGTCGGGGTCGACGCTCTTGATGATCGTTCCGTAGAACACTTCGGACTGGTCCTTCAGCAGTTGAAGACTGCTCGCGACCCACTTGTCCTTGCGTTCGGTGCTGAGGATCTTGTTGACCATTCCCGTCTCGCTGATCTGCGGTGTCAACCAGCTCAACATTCCGTTCTCCTCGATCGGGTCTTCGAAATGCTCGTCGGAGTGACCGATGAAGATGAACGAGGGGATCGCGACGATGTAGGCGTTCTCACCGTCAGCGACGATCTCGACCTGGGAGCCGTCGACGCCGAGCTTGGCATTGAAGCCGTATTCGATGTACTTGGTACGGTCGCCTGCATCCACGGGAATGCCGAAGAGCTTTCCATCCGCGTTCGCCCGCTCGAGCCCTTCGATTCTCAGGCTCGTCAGCGCGACCTCCTGCTGCGGGAGCTGGTACTTGATGACCTCCGACGTGTTGGTACTCACTCCGCCAAAAGCGCCTGCGAACAACGACGGATTGACCACGCCGCTCATTACTGCGGCGGCGGCGCCGACGAGGACTCCGGGTACGACGATGAGCGGCCACAGGCGGACCTTGGCGCGGAAGAAGTTCATGATCTGCGGGACATCTGTTCTGTCAGGCGCCGAGGCGCACGCGAGGGGAGGTGACTGGTGCGGTCGTGGTCGTCACGTGTCTCCCGGATGGATGCGGCGGTGCATTCCTGGTTCGAACCTAAGGCCTCCCAGACGTTTCTCAAGCACTGGTACCTCAGGAGCCGCCCACGCCTGCACGCGTTGCGCCGACCATCCGACCCTCAGTCACATTTCTCGCATGTCGTCAAGGCAACGCGACAGCATCGCCCACGTGTGACACTCACCCCATGCGCACCATCGTCATCACCGGAGCCAGCGACGGGATCGGGGCCGCGGCATCCCGTCAGCTTGTCGCTCGGGGTCACCGTGTCGTCCTCGTCGGCCGTTCGCCGAAGAAGACGCGGGCCGTCGCGGCTGAGCTCGGCACGCCGTACCACCTCGCCGACTTCTCCGACCTGGCGCAGGTGCGCCGGCTGGCGGGGGAGCTGCTCGAGGCGTACTCGCGCATCGATGTGCTCGCGAACAACGCGGGTGGGGTCTTCGGCAAGCGGCAGCTGACCGGCGACGGGTTCGAGCAGACGTTCCAGGTGAATCACCTCGGGCCGTTCCTGCTGACGAACCTGCTGCGCGAGCGTCTGGTCGAGAGCGAGGCGTCCGTCATCCAGACCGCGAGCGCGGCGGCGCGACTGTTCTCGCGCTTCGACGTCACCGACCTCAACGCCGCGCGCCGCTACTCGGGGTGGCGGGCGTACGGCAACGCGAAGCTCGCGAACATCCTCTTCACCCGCGAGCTGCAGCGCCGGTGGGGGAGCGACGGCGTCTCGGCGGTCGCGTTCCACCCCGGCGTCGTGGCGACGAACTTCGCGGGCAACACGGGCGGTGCGCTGCGCTGGATGTACCACAGTCCCCTCGCACGCCGCGTGCTGACGACGACCGACGAGGGCGGCCAGCGCCTCGTGTTCCTCGCCGACGGCACCCCGCGCGAGGACTGGCTGCCCGGCGCCTACTACGAGAACGACCGCGTCACGAAGACGCACCGACTCGCGACCGACCCTGGCCTCGCACAGGAACTGTGGGAGCGCAGCGCCGAGATGGTGCAGCTTGGGTGAGGCCGCTAGCCTGAGGGCCACACGACGCGACGGGAGGCGAGCATGATCCACGACCTGCTGCGCGTCGTCCTCGAGGTCCTCGGGCTCGTCGTCGATCCGTCGATGAGCGGCGCTGCTCTCACCGTTGCGCTGCTCGCGCTCGCCGTCCTCACGCTCGCGCTCCTCGCGACCGCCGTGCACGCGAGCACGCGCGGAGCGGCGCCGCATCCGACCCGTCGCATCGAACTCACGGCACCGCTCGCGCAAAGCGACCCCGACGCGGCAGGACACGTCCGCCGTCGCGGGCCCGGTCAGGTGACTGCGGCCGCGTAGCGTCGAAGCGTCCGGGCACCTCGTGCCCCGGCATCCGTTCGCGGCCGATCAGCCGACCCTGATCGCTCCGACGAACGGAACCCCGTGGACATCACCACCCTGCCTGTCATCTCCATCCTGCTCGACCTCACCTCGCGCGGCCTGCTCGCCCTGACCTCGCTGCTCACCCCCTGGACGGGAGCGTTCGCCGGCGCGCTCGCCATCGTGCTCGTGACCCTCGTGGTGCGGGCAGCGCTCATCCCCGCCGGCATCGCCCAAGCCAAAGCCGACCAGGCACGGATGCGGCTCGCTCCACGGCTGCGCGAGATCCAGACCCGGTACCGCGGCAACCGGGAACGCGTGCAGCGCGAGACGATGGCGCTCTACCGCTCCGAGAACGTGTCGCCGTTCGCGAGCTGCCTGCCGATCCTCATCCAGGCGCCCATCGTCGGGCTACTGTACTCCGTGTTCATCCACACGAGCATCGCCGGGCACGCCAACGAGCTGCTGTCGCAGACGCTGCTCGGCGTTCCGCTCGGGACGAGTCTGCTGCACGCCGTCACGACCGGCACTGCGGACGTGGTGACCTGGCTGGTGATCGGATGCCTGGTGCTCGCGATCGCGGCGGTGGGGGAGATCACGCGGCGGGCGTTCCGGGTCGAGCCTGCGGAGGGGGTGCCGGTGGCGGCGCTGGGGGCGCTGCAGTTCGCGACCGCGGTCGTCGCGGTGTTCGTGCCGGTCGCGGCGGGGGTGTACCTGCTGACGACGGTGACGTGGACGCTGGGGCAGCGGGTGGTGCTGCGGCGGGTGTATGGGTGAAGCGCGCGGTCCGTCGCGCTCGCCGGCCTACTCGGACGACCAGCCCGCGACGATGCGCGTGCACTCCGCCCGCGCCTCGGCGAGGTCGACGAGGTCCCTTTCGACATCGGCGACCTGCGGGTCGAGGTCGTCGTCCGGTGCCCGATGCCGGGACAGGAGGTCGAGATCAGCTCGCGCTGTGTGATTCGTGCCCTCGAGCGCTGCGCGCAAAGCCTCCACCGCGACGCGGAGATCCGCCTCGACGTGCGGATTGCCGATGTCGGCCAGCAGTCGGACCTCCTCGAGAAGGGATGCCGCGATCCGGCCGACATCCAGGACAGACGAGAGGGCGTCGACCGTCGCCTCCCGGACCGCCCTTTCCCGGTCGGGGCCCTGCTCCATCGCGAGAGCCGCACCGAAAGCCGCGGACCGGACGCCGTCCTCCTCGGCGGCCCTCATCGCCAAGCGCCGCTTGTCGCTGAGTCGCTCCTCAGCCCGTCGAGCCTCGAGGTCGTCGGCGGTGTAGGCGGCCACCATCCCGAGCAGCCCCGCGGCGATGCCCGTCATCACGCCACAGGCGGCGCCTCCGCCCGGCGCGCCCTTCGCCTGGGCGAGACGGTCCACCCATTCGGCGAGCGGCGTCTCTGCAGGGTCGATGTCATCGCTGGCCATGCGACGACGCTACCCGCAGCGATTCGCGGTGATGAAGCGGGCGCGGATACGGCCGGCGAGGATACGGCCACGGTCGCCCGCTGCAACCCTTCGAGGCGAAAAGACACCGTGCTCTACCGTGACACCATGACCCGCCCCCTGCCCTTTGACGTCGCGCCGTGGAGCATCGGCCTCAGCGGCGTCGACGTCGACCGCCTGCCGCACCGCGAGTCCGTCTTCGCCCTCTCGAACGGGCACATCGGCTGGCGAGGGCTGCTCGACGAGGGGGAGCCCCACGGCGTTCCGGGCAGCTACCTCAACGGCGTCTTCGAGGAGCACCCGATGCCCTACGCCGAGGGCGGCTACGGCTACCCCGAGTCCGGGCAGAGCGTCATCAACGTGCCCAACGGCCAGGTCATCCGCCTCACCGTCGACGACGAACCCCTCGACATCCGCGAAGGCACCCTCCACGACCACGAGCAGCACCTCGACTTCCGAGCCGGCACCCTGGAACGCACACTCACCTGGACCTCGCCCGCCGGCGGCACCGTCCGCATCCGCTCGACCCGCCTCGTCTCGCTCGCCCACCGGTCCGTCGCGGCCGTCCGGTACGAGGTCGAAGCCGTCGACGACCCGGTCACGATCACCGTCCAGTCCGCGCTCGTCGCGAACGAACCCCTGCCCGAGCCGCACCCCGATCCGCGCGTGCAGGACATCCTCGAGACTCCGCTCCGCAGCGCGGGCAGCTTCGTCTTCGACAACGCTGCGACCCTCGTCCACGAGACCCGCAACAGCGGGATCGGCGTCGCCGTCAGCATGGACCACCTCGTGTCGGGGGCGACCGCCGAGGTCCGCACCGCGGCATCCGACGATCTCGCCCGCACCACCATCCGCGCACGCCTCGCCGCCGGCGAACGGCTCGAGGTCGTCAAGATCGTCGGGCACGCATGGGCGCCCGGACTGTCGGCGCCCGCACTGCGCGACCGCGCCGAAGCCGCCGTCGCCGACGCGATGCGCGACGGCTGGAGCGGCCTCGCCACCGCGCAGCGCGAAGGTCTCGACGACTTCTGGGCCTGCGCCGACGTCCGCGTCGACGGGCAGCCCCGACTGCAGCAGGCGGTGCGGTTCGCGCTGTTCTCGGTGTTCCAGGCGGCTGCGCGCGCCGAGCAGCGGTCGGTCCCCGGCAAGGGGCTGACGGGCGCCGGCTATGCGGGCCACACGTTCTGGGACGTCGAGGCCTACGTCCTGCCCGTCCTCACCGCGACAGCACCGGATGCCGCGAGGGAAGCGCTCCGCTGGCGCCACGCCACCCTTGACCACGCCCGCGACCGTGCGCGCCAGCTGCACCTGCAGGGCGCGGCGTTCGCGTGGCGCACCATCGACGGACGCGAGTCGTCGGGATACTGGCCCGCCAGCACCGCCGCCTTCCACATCAACGCCGACATCGCCGCCGCCGTCGTCCACTACGTCCGCGCGACCGGCGACGTCGACTTCGAACGCGACGCCGGGCTCGAGATCCTCATCGAGACCGCCCGGCTCTGGCAGTCCCTCGGCCGCACCGACGCCGACGGTCGCTTCCACATCGACGGCGTCACCGGCCCCGACGAGTACACCGCCCTCTACGACGACAACGTCTTCACCAACCTGATGGCCCGAGCGAACCTCGAAGCCGCAGCGGATGCCGCGCGTCGGCATCCGGATCTCGCCCGTGCTTTCGGGGTCGACGACGGCGAGATCGGCGAGTGGGTGCGCACCGCCGGCGCGATGCACGTGCCGTACGACGAGGAACGCGGCGTGCACCCGCAGGCGGCGCGGTTCACCGAGCTGGAGCGATGGAACTTCGAGACCGACACCCCCGGCGACGAGCTGCTGCAGGAGCGCTACCCGTACGTGCAGCTCTACCGCAAGCAGGTGCTCAAGCAGGCGGACCTCGTGCTCGCACTGTTCTTCTGCACCGACGCGTTCACGGCGGACGAGAAGGCGCGGGCATTCCGCTACTACGAGGCGCTGACCGTGCGCGACTCGTCGCTGTCGGCGGCGATCCAGGCGGTGGTGGCCGCCGAGGTCGGGCACCTCGGGCTCGCGGCCGACTACCTCGCCGAAGCCGCGACGATCGACCTCGACGACCTGCACGGCAACGCCGAGGACGGCCTGCACATCGCGTCGCTCGGCGGCATCTGGACGGCGCTCGTCGCCGGCTTCGGCGGCATGCGCGACACGGCCGACGGACTGCGGTTCGCGCCTCGGCTGCCGGAACAGCTGACGGGGCTCGCGTTCGGCATCCGGTGGCACGGCCGAACCCTGCACCTCGAGATCGCGCCGGATGCCACGACCTATCGCATCAGCGCCGGCGCGCCGCTGACGATCCGGCACTTCGGCGAGCCGGTGGAGCTGACGTCCGGCGCAGACGTGACGATGCCGACACCGCCGCTGCCGGATCCGGGGGAGCGCCCGACCCAGCCGAAGGGGTGCGCGCCGCGGCCGTTCGCGGAGGCGTTCGCGGAGTGACGGTGCGGGTCTCGCTGGCCCCCGGGCATCCCAAACCGATGTCGGAGGCCCTCACCACAATGGGAGTATGACCACCTGGCACGGCACGATCGGCACGCGGGAGCGCCTCGCGCCCCTCGCCGACATCGCGCACGAGGCGGTCATGGCCGAGAAGCTCCTCACCCAGGCGCAGATCGTGCAGCTGCAGGTGCTCGCCCGGGCGGGTCAGCTCGCCGAGCAGCAAGCCGCCGACTCGCCCGCCCGCGTGCAGGCGCACGACATGGCGCTGCGGGCGATCGCCGCCGAGCTCGGTGGGCTCATGCACCTCACCGACCGTGCCGTGCAGCGCCGCATCACCCGCGCCCGCACGATCGTCGAGGACTACGCCGCCTCGCTCGCGGCGTGGCGCGCCGGTTCCATCACCCGCGCGCACGTCGACATCATCGTCGACGCCGGCGCCGACCTGCCCGCCGACATCCGTCTGCCGTTCGAGGCCGTCGCGATCCAGCGCTGTCGGCGCGACACCCCCAACCGCGTGCGTGCCGAGATCGAGATGCTCGCCCTGCAGATGCACCCGCGCACCTTCACCGAACGCCATCAGGATGCCGCCGCCCACCGCGCCGTGCGCCTGATCCCCGGCCGCGACGGCATGAGCGACGTCGTCGCCACGGTGCCCACCGTGATCGCCGAAGGTATCCACGACCGGCTCACCCGCCAGGCGCGCGCCGTCATCGACACGCGCACCGAACGCTCCAGCGACGTCGTCGACACCGACGGCCGAACCATCGACCAGGTCCGAGCCGACGTCTTCGCCGACCTGCTCCTCGCCGGAACGCCGGCCCTCGACGACACGCGCGACACCACCGCCGGTCCGCTCGGCGCGATACGGGCGCACGTGCAGGTCGTCATCCCCGCGCTCGCACTGTCGGGCACCGAGGTGCCGTGCGACCTCGTCGGACGCACCCCCATCGACGCGGCCACAGCGCGGCGCCTCGCCGGCGACACTCCCTCGTGGGAGCGCCTCGTCACCGACCCCGTCACCCATACGGTGCTCGCCGTCGACACCTACCGGGTGCCCTCTCCGCTGCGCCGCCACTTGCGCGCCCGCGACCAACACTGCCGATTCCCCGGATGCCGCGTCCCCGCCATCCGCTCCGAGATCGACCACACGCACGACCATGCCCTCGGCGGCCGCACCGAACGGGCGAACCTCGCCCACCTGTGTCAGCGGCACCATTCGATGAAGCAGTTCACCGCCTGGAGAGTCCGACAACTCGGGGGTGGCGTCCTCGAATGGACCTCACCCCTCGGCAGGATCTACCGCGAAGACGCACCGACACCGGCCGTCGCGTTCACCCCTGCCACGCGGAAACCGCACAGTCACGATCCAGCACCGTTCTGATCAGGGCGCCCCGACCGCGCGCACGGAGCGCCGCGTCGAAGTCGCCCGACTCCGCACGGCGTGAATCGTCCCCACACGTTCACGCCGCGCGGCATCCGTCGATGTGTCGCGCGGGGCGATCCATCCCCCAGAAGTCGCGCCGCACGGCATCCATCGTCATTGTCGAGCGATGTCGGCGTAGGGACGCGCGTCAACCGCTCGCGATGGGGAGTCCTCCCCATTGTGCGGACGTGGTCGACCCGCCTCAGGGCAGGATGCTGTCCACGTACCCGCCGTCGACGCGCAGCGCGCCACCCGTGGTCGCCGACGCCAGCGGCGACGCGAGGTAAACGACCATGTTCGCGATCTCCTCGGGTTCGATCAGCCGTCCGATCAGCGACTGCGGACGCGCGGTGCGCATGAACTCGCGCTGCGCGGCCTCCCAGTCGAGCGACCGGTCGACCATCTCGTAGACGAAGCCCTCCACGCCCTCGGTGTGGGTCGGGCCCGCGATCACCGAGTTCACCGTCACGCCGGTTCCGGATGCCGCCTTCGCGAACCCCCGCGACACGGCGAGCAGCGCGCTCTTCGACGCGCCGTAGTGGATCATCTCCTCCGGGATGACGACCGCTGAGTCGCTCGCGATGTTCAGCACGCGACCCCAGCCGCGCTCCGTCATTCCGGGCAGCACCAGCCGCGTCAGCCGAGCCGCGCTCAGCACGTTCACCTCGAAGAACCGCCGCCACTCGTCATCGCTGATCTCGAGCGCCGGCGTCGAACCGAAGACACCGAGGTTGTTGACGAGGATGTCGACGGCACCCGCGGCATCCACCAGCGCCTGCGCACCCTCGGCAGTCGTCACGTCCGCGGCGACGCCCCGCACCGGAAGCCCGCTCAGCGACGCGACCGCCTGCGACACCCGCTCCTCGCTGCGCCCGTTGATCACGATGTCCGCGCCCGCCTCGGCGAGCCGCCGCGCGATCGCGAGCCCGATGCCCTGCGTCGAGCCGGTCACCACCGCGGTCTTGCCGCTCAGGTCCAGCATCAGTCCGTCAGTCATGCGTCGTCCTCTCTCGTCCGTCTTTCGATGCTCGCAGACCCACACGGCCCTGGCGCCGTCCGGCGATGGCACGCTGGAAGGGTGACGTCCGCACCGCCCTGCCTGACCCGGATCCGCGGACGCGTGCTCACCGCCCTCGCCGGCGACCCGACCGGAATGGCGCCCTACGTCCGCGCCCTGGCCGAGGGTGACGACGCCGGCTACTTCGCCGAGAACGGCCCCGCCTGGACGGTCCACGCCGGCATGGGAACCCTCGTCGCCGGCATCCGCGCCCTGCTCCTGCAGGCCCTGCACCCGGGGGCCCTCGCCGGTGTCCACGACTGGTCGCGCTACCGCGACGACCCGATCGGCCGTCTCACCGGCACCGTCCGCTGGGTCATCACGCTCACCTACGGCTCGACCGAACAAGCGGATGCCGAGACGGCCCGCGTCGGCAGATTCCACCGCCGCGTGCAGGGCGAGTACGTCGCCGGCGACGGCTCCGCCCGCACCTACACCGCCGAGCAGACCGACCTCGTGCGCTGGGTGCACCTCGCCTTCACCGACGCGTTCCTGCGCAGCCACCAGGCCTACGGCGGCGCCATCCCCGGTGGACCCGACGCCTACGTCGCTGACTGGGCGACCGCCGGCCGGCTCATGCGCGTCACCGACCCGCCGCTCACCGACGCCGCCCTCCGCGCCGAGATCGACGGTTACCTCGACCGCGGCGAACTGCGCCGCGACGACCGCGTCGACGACGTCGTCCGCTTCCTCAAGAAGCCGCCGTTCACCGGGATGATGGGCGTCGCCTACCGCGTCCTCTTCGCTGCGGCGGTCGCGACGTTCCCACCCCGCATCCGACGGATGCTGGGCCTCCGCCGCTCCTGGCTCCCGGTGAAGACCGCGACCCGCCTCATCCTCCGCGTCACCGAGCGCGCGCTCGGGTCGGGACCCCGCGCGCAGGACATGGCCCGCCTGCGCCTGCGCCGCCTGGGCCGGTAGCCGACCGGTCAGACCAGCTTCTCGAACACCATCGTCGCCTGGATGCGGTCACCGCCACCGAAGCCCGTGCTGCCGGACGACGCCGTCGTGATCGTGTGCAGGCGATACCCGAGGGCCGCCTGCCGGTTGATCGCCGCCTCGAGCTCGACGAGGTTGTTCGACCCCGCGCCCCACATCTTCTCCTTCAGCACCACCTGCAGCACGACGTAACTCATGCCGGCCGGCGCCTGCCGCGGCTGCGCACCGGCGACAGCGTCTGCCTGCGCCTGCGCGATGAAGCCGCCGAGACCACCCTGCGGGGGAGAGGCGGGCTGGGTCTGCTCGGTCCAGGCCGTGCCGTCCCACCACCGCATCGTGCCCGAACCGTCGTCGTACCACCCTGCTGCCGTGTCGCTCATGTCGTCACCGTACTGGCCCCGAGCGCCCGCGGTGAAGAGTCAGGCGCTGCCGGGCGCGCCGATCAGCCACGCCATCAGGGCGATCGTCGAGATCAGCCCCGTGATCGCCGCGACCGCGCCGAGCGACCCGCCCGTCAGCGCGAGCGGCTTCGACTGACCGCGTGTGAGCGCGAACACCCCCAGCGCGAATGCCGACAGGCCGAGCAGCAGCCCGACCCAGGGGACGAGCCCCGTGAGGAACGCGAAGATGCCGACGATCAGCGTCGTGATCGCCAGACCGTTCTTCGGCTTCGCCTGCGGCTGTGTCATCGTTCCCCGTTCCGTCGCGGCCCTCCCACGCTAACGCGAACCACACCCCACCGATGCCAGGATGGTCCGGTGGCCGAAGCCGTGAACGCGCGGCCCGCGGCATCCGCCGACTGGCCGACGAACGGAGGACACGCATGAAGGTCACGACCGAGCTCGCCGAGATCGACCTCGACGTCGTGCACCGCTGGCTGTCGGAGGGCGCGTACTGGGCTCTCGGCCGCAGCCGCGACGTCGTCGACCGCGCCGCGCAGAACTCGCTCAACTTCTGCGCCCTCGACGACGACGGCACGCCCCTCGGCTACGCCCGCGTCGTCACGGACTCGGCGACATTCGCGTGGCTCTGTGACGTCTACGTCGACCCCGCCGCCCGTGGCAGGGGAGTGGGCAAAGCCCTCGTCGGCTCCGTCGTGGCGACCCTCGAGCCACTCGGTCTGAAGCGCACGCTCCTCGCGACCGCGGACGCGCACGGGCTGTACGAGCAGTTCGGCTTCGAGCTGTACCCGACGCCCGAGCGCGTCATGCAGCGCGGCGGCTGACGCTCAGTCGTAGGCGACCGGCGTGTCGCGCGGGTACTCGCCGCCAGCGAGCTTCACGAGGTGCGCGTGCGCGTACTCGCACACCAGCGCGTGCCGGTAGACGATCTGCGGCACGTCGACGTTCGAGTCCATCCACAGGCTCAGCGCGCCGACCTTTCACGCGCGGAACGTGTCGTCGCCCGTGATCGTCGTCAGGATCTCCAGGAACGAGTCGTCGAACCTCATCGAGTGCACCGCCCGGCGGTACTCCTCGACCGTCGATGCCATGCGTCCGACCCTAGAGGGTCGGTGTGGACGGACCGGGGTGTTGTCCCCGGGTCACTTCTCGACCGGGCGCCCCTCCGCGATCCACGAGCCCGTGCCGCCCTCGACGTTCGTCGTCTCGAGCCCGTGGTGCTCGAGGAACGCCGCCGCGCGGGCACTGCGCCCACCGACCTGGCAGATGAGGTGCAGGTCGTCGAGCTCGCGCAGCTCGTCGACGTGATCGGGCACCGTCGCGAGCGGGATGTTGCGCGCGCCGGGCACGTGGCCGGCCGCGAACTCGTCGGGTTCGCGCACGTCGATGATGTTCGCGGGGGATGCCTCGGCCAGCTGCGCCGTCGTGATGGAGTGCATACCTCGATGCTCGCAGATCTCGCGGGCCGAGGCGCGGCGTCGGCGATCGTTACCCTCGGAGTATGCCGATCCGCTCCGCTCTTCGTGCCCTGAACGACTCGACCTCGATCACCCACGGCGTCGTGTCGTCGTGCGTCATCGGCGCCCTCACCCTCATCGACCCACGCCGTCTCACCGTCGGGCAGCGCCTCGTCTACCGCCTGGCGAACGCGGGGCTCGCCGCCTGGAGCGTCGGCGCGGGCTTCCGGAGCGCCGACCCGAGCGGTGCTGTGCCGCCGGCCGGGCGGGCGGCCCTCATCGCAGGCGCCGCCGGTGCGGCCCTGGGCTTCGCCGATGCGGGCGAAGCGGTGGACGCCCGCGTGCAGGACGCGGTCGCGCACGCCGGCGCCCGGCATCCGCGCCGTTGGCTGGCAGCCGGTGGGACCCTTCTCGCCTTCGGCTCGTGGTGGGCGAGTCGCACCCTCGACACCCCGGAGGACACTCCCGAGGCGCAGGAGATCGCCGTCGACCTGCCGGAGGACGTTCGGGCTCTCGCTGCGCACCTGCTCGCCGCCACCGACCTGTTCGGTGCGCCGGAGCTCCGCGCCCAGCTCGCGCATGCGGAGCGTCTCGTCTTCGACGACAGCGACGGCGGGTTCTGGCCGGAAGCGCAGCTCCTCGTCGCCGAGGACCTGCCGCGGGCCGTTCCGGCGCACGCGACGTTCCCGGTCGTCGGTCGGTTCCGCGCCCTCGGCGATGTCACCTTCGACGTGCGGCTCATGGTGACGGACGGTGCGCTCACGAGTGTCTTCGTCGACGAAGGCGCTGACTGGACGTCCGAGCAGCGCGACGCCTGGTACGAGTCCGGCGGTGACCTCGGAGAGCTCGGCGACTGGCCCGCGCTCGGCGACCTGGAGATGCTCATCGAATCGCCCGAGGGGCTTCGCCCGATCGGCGGATGAGGCGGCAGGGTCAAACGAGCGTCGACAGATGGTGTTCCAAGAGTCGTCGCGCGGATCCCTCGGCGTCGGTCGGCGCCGCCCACAGTAGGTGCAACGCGAACCCGTCGAGGAGTGCCTGCAGACGCAGCGTCTCGAACGCGGAGTCGACGTCCTCCCGCAGCGGGAGCTGACCCAGGGCGACACTGCAGATCGACGCGACGCCGTCGTGCAGATCGCGCACGCTGTCGGTGAGAGTCGCGTCGGTCAGTGCGAGGCTCCCCAACTGCAGCTGCGCGAGCAGCTCGTCGCGCCGGGTCGCATCGAGCGGCAGCAACTCCAACAGCAGGGCGATCGCCAGCGGCAACCCCTCGCCGGTCAGCGTCGTCACGCGCGCCGCGACGGCGTCGTGAATCCGGTCGACGCAGTAGCGACGGAGTGCGAGCTGTGTCGGGAACGCGCGCCGGAGGGACGCCGTCGCCAGGCCCGCCTCCTCGGCGACCTTGCGCACCGAGAGCGCGCCGAGTCCGTCGCGCGCGAGGACGCGCATCGCGGCATCCCCGATGACGCGGTCGCGCTCGTCGTGGTCGATCAGTCGCGGCATGCTCTCATCATGCCGCGACCGCCGGTGCCTTCTTCGGCCAGACGGTGTAGCTGAGCGCCCAGAGGACGTCGACCGGGACGATCACGCCGAGGATCGGGAAGAACCGCAGCAGCTCCGACGTGCGGTCGGGGGCGCCGACGAGGACGATCAACCCGCCCAGCACGGCCGCTGCGATGGCCACGGCGAACAGCGTGCGGGGGACGTCCTTCCAGCAGGTGCGCGCGTAGTCCCACCCGTAGCGCGAGAGGCGCGGCTCCGCGCCGCGGAACCACTCGGCGAACTTCGCGTCGGCCCACACGACCATCCGGTGTCCGTAGGCGACCGAGATGCCGATGTACAGCGCGGCCAAACCGTGGTGCCACGAGGCCGTGCCGCCGCCCAGCAGGTCGACACCGACGAGCACCAGCAGGATCAGATCGATGACGGGTGCCGCGAGCAGAAGCGCCGCTCCCAGGCGTGCTCGACGGAAGACGTACCGGGCGACGAGCCCCGCGATGATCGCGAGCCAGAAGCCGATTTCGCAGGCGATGATCGCCACCAGGATCACGGGGGTTCCTTCCGTCCGACCGAGTCGGATCATTTTAGCACGGGTGTACTAATACGGTCGGATGCCGGAGTGCTCGGCGTCGGCCTCGCGAACCCGAAGACCGTCGCCGCTTTCGGCGCGAAGAGCTGACGCGGGAATGTTCCGGCGCGCTGATGCGCTGGATCTCCCCATGACGAACACCACGAAGCCTGCACAGTCGTCCGGCACGTTCCGCATCGGCGGGGAGCTCGCGGTGAACCGCCTCGGCTACGGCACGATGCAGCTCACCGGCCCCGGTGTCTGGGGTCCGCCGAAGGACCACGACGAAGCGATCCGCGTACTGCGGCGCAGCGTCGAACTCGGCGTGAACTTCTTCGACACCGCCGAGTCCTACGGCCCGTACGTCGCCGAGGAGCTCCTCAAGGAGGCGCTGCACCCCTACGCCGACGACATCGTCATCGCGACCAAGTCCGGGCTCACGCGCACCGGCCCCAACGTCTGGCCGCCGCTGGGCCGCCCCGAGTTCCTGCGCCAGGGCGCCGAGATGAGCCTGCGCCGCCTCGGCCTCGAGCGCATCGACCTGTTCCAGCTGCACCGCATCGACCCGAAGGTCCCGCTCGAGGACCAGGTCGGTGAGCTGAAGGCGCTGCAGGACGAGGGCAAGATCCGCCACATCGGCCTCTCCGAGGTCTCCGTCGACGAGGTGAAGGCCGCGCAGGAGATCGCCGAGATCGTCACCGTCCAGAACCTCTACAACCTGCAGCACCGCGACGCCGAGGCCCTCCTCGACTGGTCGGAGGAGCAGGGCATCGGGTTCATCCCGTGGTTCCCGCTCGCGACCGGCGGTCTCACCGGCGCCGACTCGCCGCTCATCGACATCGCCGAGCGCAAGAACGCCACGCCCGCTCAGATCGCGCTGGCCTGGCTGCTCAAGCGCTCGCCGGTGATGCTGCCGATCCCGGGCACCTCGAGCGTCGCGCACCTCGAAGACAACCTGCAGGGCGCTGTCATCGAGCTCACCGACGAGGAGTTCGCGGAGCTGTCGAAGCTCGGCAACTGACCCCTCGCGTCACCCGCCCGCCTCTGTCAGGGTGGGCGGGTGACGAGTATCTCTCCCGCCCAGTTCCATCGCGCGACCGGCGTCGCCGACTGGCGCGTCACGGCGCTCGGGCCCCACGCCGTCTTCGTCGCGCCGTCGCTCATCGAGGGATCGCGTCTCGTTCCGGTGGTCGTCGCCGCGGCCGAGCGACACGGGGTGCGTCCCGATGTCGACCTGCGGCCCGAGGCAGTGGTCGTCCGCGTGTCGAGCGGTGAGGACGGCATCCCGGCTGCCGCGACCGACTTCGCCCGAGCGGTGTCGGAAGGCGCGGCATCCCTCGGGCTGCGGCCGGATCCTGCGCGGGTCCAGAGCGTCGGGGTCTACGTCGCCGAGCACTCCGGCGCCGACGTGCGCCCGTTCTTCCTCGCCGCCCTCGGGTACGACGCCGTCGGTGACACCGATGCGGCGGATCCGCTGCGATCGGGGCCGGTCCTCGCCTTCAATCCGCTGACCGGGGATGCCCCGGGCCGGGGGCGGACGCACCTCGATGTCTTCGTCCCCGCCGATCAGGCGCAGGCGAGGGTGGATGCCGCGATCGCGGCCGGTGGGCGTCTCGTCGACGACGCGAACGCCCCGGCCTGGTGGACTCTCGCCTCACCCGACAACCACGGCGTCGACATCGCGAGCTGGACGGACACGTACGAATGAGCATTGTGCGCATGTGGACCGGCGTCGTCCGCTCCGAAGACCGCGAACGGTACGCCGTCTACGTCGAACGCACGGGGATGACCGCCTATCGCGGCACACCGGGCAACCTCGACGCCTGGCTGCTCACGCGCGACCTCGGCCACGGGCGCACCGAGATCACCACCGTCTCGCGCTGGGAAAGCTTCGAAGTGATCGCGGCGTTCGCCGGCGACGACATTGAGAAAGCCGTGTTCTATCCCGAGGACGACGAGTTCCTCATCGACCGCGACGAGCGGGTGCGGCACTATCGCCAGGTTTGACGTGCGGCAGAGTGGGAGGGTGGCCGTCGTCTCCGCTCTGTACCGCTATCCGATCAAAGGCTTCACGCCGGAGCCGCGTTCCGAGCTCGTCGTGCAGGATGACGGGCGCGTCGCGGGAGACCGCGTGCTCGCGTTCCGGTTCGCCGACGCGACCGAGCCGGAGGATGCCGACGGTCTCGCCTCCTGGCCGAAGAGCCGCGGCCTCGCGCTCATGGACTTCCCGTCGCTCGCACGGGTGCGGATGCAGTTCGACGGCGGTCGCGTGCGCCTGAGCGACGGTGACACGCTGCTCGCCGAGGCGAATCTCGACGACGCGGGCCGCCGGGAGCTGGAAGACGCCGTCACCGCGTTCGTCCGGGGGACCAGCGACGCCCGGCTCCTCGACCGGCCCGGTGTCCTGCCGCTGCGGCTGATCGGTGACGGGGTGACGTCGCGTTTCCAGGACCGCGCCCGCGGGTACGTCTCGCTGCACGGCGAAGGCTCGGTGACGGAGGTGGATGCCGCGGTCCCGGCATCCGTCGACCATCGCAGGTTCCGCTCGAACATCGTCGTCTCGGGGATCGAGGCGTGGGCGGAGCTCGGGTGGTCGGGTCGCGTGCGCATCGGCGACGTCGCCTTTGCGGTGCAGCGACCGATCGGGCGGTGCGCTGCGATCACCGCGAACCCTGACACCGGGGTCCGCGACGCGCGCCTGCTGCGGGTGCTCACGACCGAGTTCGGGCAGGACCAGCCGACCCTTGGCATCCTGCTCCTGCCGGTCGGCGACGGGGGAGTCGTGCGCGTGGGGGACGAGGTCGTCGAGTAAAGAATTCTTGACACGCGCTGATCATCGTGTCATCCTCCTGATGTCAAACATTCCTGACATCGGAGGTGCAGCATGGCTCGTGAGGAACGCGCCGCGTGGGTCGGACTCGTCGTCTCGCTCATCGCCATCGCGGTCTACGCCGCGGTCGTCGCGGGGCGGGCGGCATCCACCCCCCTCCCGGAGGTCGACTGGCTCGGACCCATGCTCTGGACGATCATCGGCGGCATCGTCGTCTCGATCGTCGTCACGATCATCTGGGGTGTCGTCGCCGAGGGTGGGTCGCTCCGCGGCGAGAACGCCGCCGACGAGCGCGACCGTGCGATCACGCAGATGGGCGACCGCGTCGGTGTCGCATTCCTCGTCATCGGCGGCGTCGTCGGCATCGGCCTTTCCGCGATCGACGCCGCCCCGTTCTGGATCGCGAACACCCTGTATGCGGGCTTCGCCCTCTCGTCCGTCGTCGGCGGCATCGCCCGCGTCGTCGCCTACCGTCGCGGGCTCGTCTGATGGTCAAGCCCACACGCGTCACGAACGCCATCCGCGAGCTGCGCACCGACCGCGGGCTCACCCAGGCCGACCTCGCCGGCGCCGTCGGCGTCACCCGCCAGACCCTCATCGCCATCGAACAGGGCAAGTACTCGCCCTCGCTCGAGATGGCCTTCCAGATCGTCCGCGTCCTCGACGTCCCCTTCGACGCGGCCTTCCAGTACCCGGAGGACTGACCCATGACCGACACCATGACCGTCTGGCGCCAGCGCCGCTACGGTTCCGCCGACGCCGTCCGCCCCGAGACCGTCCCGGTCCCCGCACCGCGCGCCGGCGAGGTCCTGCTGCAGACGGATGCCGTCGCCCTCAACTCCGGCGACATCCACCTCATGCGCGGTGAGCCGGGACTCGTCCGCGTCGCGCTCGGCCTCCGCGGACCGCGCATCCGCGGCCGCGGCATGGACGTCGCCGGCACCGTCCTCGCCGTCGGCGACGGCGTCACCGAGTTCGCCGTCGGCGACGCCGTCGTGGGGTCGGGGCGCGAGACCCTCGCCGACCGCGTCGTCGTCCCGGCGAAGCGACTCACCCGCCTGCCCGAGACGGTCGCGCCCGCGATCGCTGCGACCCTGCCCATCGCCGGCAACACCGCCGTGCAGACCCTCGACGCCTGCCGCGTCGGCTCCGGCGCGCGCGTCCTCATCGCGGGAGCGGGCGGCGGCGTCGGCACCTTCCTCGTGCAGCTCGCCGCCGACCGCGGCGCCGAGGTGTGGGCGACGTGCGGAGAGCGCGCGCGACCCGTGCTCGAGCGTCTCGGCGCCGCTCGGACGTTCGACTACCGCGCGCTCGAACTCAGCGACCTGCCCCGCGGCAGGTTCGACGCCGTCGTCGACATCGCCGGCGAGCCGCCCCTCACGGTCCTCCGGGACCTGCTCGCCCCCGGCGGCACCGCTGCCCTGGTCGGCGGCGACGGGCATCCCTTCTTCGGACCCTTCGGACGCATCCTCCGCTCCGCCGTCACCCGCGGGCGGTTCCGCCCGATCACCGCCGTCACCCGTACCGAGACGACGGCGCAGCTGGTCGAACTCGCGGCATCCGGTCGTCTCACCCCGCACCTCGAGCGCACCTTCCCGCTCTCGCAGGCCGGCGCCGCCCTCGCCTACGTCGAGGCGGGCCGCACCGTGGGCAAGGTCGTCGTCGTCCGCGACGGACTGCTCGACGCCTGACGCCGGGTTCCGACAGGATGGCGGGATGCCTCTCCTCCCCGCACCCCGCCTGATCGACCCCGCCGCCGTCCCCGCCCTGCGGTGGGGGATCATCGGCACGGGCATCGCCGACCGGTTCGTGCACGCCCTCCACGCGCACACGGGGCAGCGCGCGATCGCCGTCACCGCGCGGGATGCCGACAAGACCCGCGCGTTCGCCGACGCCCACGGCATCGGCCGCGTGCACCGGTCGGTCGCGGACCTGGCCGGCGACCCCGAGGTCGACGTGGTCTACGTCGCCACCCCGCATCCGCTCCACCGGGAGCAGGCGCTGGCGGCCATCGCGGCCGGCAAGCACGTCCTCATCGAGAAGCCGATCGCCCTCACGGCCGCCGACGCGACCGATATCCTGGCCGCGGGGCGCGCCGCCGGCGTCCTCGTCGCCGAGGCGATGTGGACGCGCTACCTGCCGCAGGCTGACGTCATCCGGCAGGTGCTCGCCGCCGGCACCGTCGGCGAGATCGACCTCGTCCGCGCCGACTTCGGCTCGCTCGTCCCGTTCGACCCCACCAGCCGCATGTTCGATCCCGCCCTCGGCGGCGGCGCCATGCTCGACCTCGGCGTCTACATCGTCGCGTTCGCGTCGTCCATCATCGGGCCGCCGAGCACGATCCGCTCGGTCGGCACCCTCGCTCCCACCGGTGTCGACGACAGTGCGACGATCGCCCTCAAGACGGATGCCGGGGCGCAGGCCGCACTCACGGCCACCTTCGGCGCGGTCACCCCCGTCGAGGCGACGGTGTTCGGCTCACGGGGGCGGCTCGACGTCCTCGCGCCGTTCTACGGCCCCACCGGTCTGCGGCTGCAGCTGCACGGCGCCGACGAGGAGGTGTGGCACGACGACGCGCTCCCCACCGTCCACGACGGCCTCGGTTACCAGGCCACGGCCTTCGCCTCGTTCGTCGGGGAAGGGCTCGTCGAATCGCCGCTGCACCCTCACGACGAGGTCGTCTCGGTGCTCGCGACGATCGACGAGGTGCGCCGACAGATCGCCGCCGATTGACCGGTCGGGGTTAGCCTTGGTCACCATGACCATTCAGCACACCGTCGTGTTCGCGCTGCACCACGCCGAGGGCTCCTCGGAGGAGAAGACGTTCCTGACGGACGCCCAACGGTCGCTGTCGGCGATCCCCGGCGTGCAGCAGTTCCGCATCAACCGTCAGGTCAGCGACAAGAGCGACCTGCGCTGGCAGTTCACGATGCTCTTCGACGACCAGGCCGCCTACGACGCGTACAACGAGCACCCCGACCACGTCGCATTCGTCGAGAGCCGCTGGCAGCACGAGGTGCGCGACTTCCAGGAGTACGACTTCGTCGCGGGCGACTGACCGGGCCGCAGGCGTGTCAGCGCTCCGCGCGCACCTCGGCGAGTGACGGGTAGTCGGTGTAGCCGACGGCCCCACCCGTGTAGAAGAACTCCGGCCGCGGCTCGTTGAGCTCGGCCCGATGCTCCCACCGGAGGGCGAGGTCGGGGTTCGCGATCGCAGGTCGGCCCACCGCCACGGCGTCGGCCCAGCCCTCGAGCACGAGCTCCTCGGCCTCCTCACGCGTCGTGACCGTGCCGAAGCCGGAGTTCACGATCGTCGGTGCGGCCGCCTCGTGCCGGATCCGCTGGACGATCGAGCTCTTCGGGTCGGCGTGCAGCAGGTCGACGAACGCGAGCCCGAGCGGAGCCAGGCCCTGCGCGAGCGCAGTGTACGTCGCGAGCGCGTCGGCGTCGTCGGTCTCGAGGACCCCGGGGATCTGGTGCTGCGGGGAGAGACGGATGCCGGTGCGCCCCGCACCGACCGCGTCGGCGACCGCGCGGGTCACCTCGACGGCGAAACGTGCGCGGTTCTCCGGGGACCCGCCGTAGACGTCGTCGCGGACGTTCGACTCAGGGGAGAGGAACTGGTGCACGAGGTAGCTGTTCGCGCCGTGGACCTCGACACCGTCGAGCCCCGCGGCGATCGCGTTGCGCGCCGCCTGCACGAACTGCTCGACGACGCTGGCGACCTCCGCCGTGCTCAGCTCATGGGGGACCGGCAGCGCGACCTTGCCGTCCCGGGTGCGCCCCTCGCCGGGCGAGGCGATCGCGCTCGGGCCGACGACACGGTCGACGCCCGAGATCTCGGGGTGCGACACGCGGCCGCCGTGCATGAGTTGCATGACGATCGTGCCCCCCTCGGCGTGCACGGCCTCGGCGACGCGACGCCAGCCCTCGACCTGCTCGGGCGTCTCGATGCCGGGCTGGCCGAGGTAGGACATCCCCTCGCGCACCGGCCACGTGCCCTCCGTCACGATGAGTCCCATGCCCGCGCGCTGGCGGTAGTACTCCACCATGTCGTCCGTCGGCACGCCGTCGTCGCCCGCACGCGTGCGGGTCAGCGGCGCCATGACGACGCGGTTGGACAGATCCAGATCACCGAAAACAGCGGATTCGTACAGGCTCATGCTGAGGGGGAACGACGCACACAGCGCGTTATTCCGTCGCGGCCTTCCCTTCGGCCGGTGCCGCGTCCACGTCTGCCGGCGCTCCGACGAGGTCGTCGTGCGCCTGCTCGAACTGCGAGCGGTACAGCCGGTAGTAGGCGCCCTGCGCCGCGATGAGCTCCTCGTGCGTGCCCTTCTCGACGATGTCCCCGTGCTCCATCACCAGGATGAGGTCGGCGTCCCGGATCGTCGAGAGCCGGTGCGCGATCACGAACGACGTGCGTCCTTCGCGCAGCGCCGCCATGGCGTGCTGCAGCAGCAGTTCGGTCCGTGTGTCGACCGACGAGGTCGCCTCGTCGAGGATCAGCACGGCCGGCTGCGCCACGAATGCCCGGGCGATCGTGATCAGCTGCTTCTCGCCGGCGGAGACGTTGGAGGCGTCCTCGTCGAGCATCGTGTCGTAGCCGTCGGGGAGCGAGCGAACGAAACGGTCGACACGCGTCGCGACGGCGGCATCCACGATCTCGTCATCCGTCGCCGACTCGCGGCCGTACCGGATGTTCTCGCGGATCGACCCGGCGAACAGCCACGGATCCTGCAGCACCATACCGGTGCGCGAGCGCACGTCGTCACGGGAGAGCCCGGCGATGTCCTGGCCGTCGAGCAGGATGCGTCCGCCGTCCAGTTCGTAGAACCGCATCAGCAGGTTGACGAGCGTCGTCTTGCCCGCACCCGTCGGGCCCACGATCGCGACCGTCTGCCCGGGCTCGACACGGAACGACAGGTCGGTGATCAGCGGGTGCTCGGGCGTGTACGAGAACTTCACGTTCTCGAACTCGATGACACCGCGCCCGTCGGCCCGGGCGGGGGCGTCGGCGGCATCCGGTTCCTGCTCCTCGGCGTCGAGCAGCTCGAACACCCGCTCGGCCGAGGCGGTGCCCGACTGCACGACCGCCGCCATACCGCCGAGCTCGGACAGCGGCTGGGTGAACTGCTGCGAGTACTGGATGAACGCCTGCACGTCGCCGAGACGCAGCTGGCCGCTCGCGACCTGCAGACCGCCGAGCACGGCGATCCCGACGTAGGTCAGGCTGCCGATGAACGTCATGCCGGGCATGATCATGCCCGACAAGAACTGCGCCTTGAACGCCGCCTGGAAGAGCTCCTCGTTCTCCTCCTGGAACTTCGCCTGCGCGTCGGCCTCACGACCGAAGACCCGCACGAGCGAGTGCCCGGAGAACGACTCCTCGACGCGGGCGTTGAGGCGGCCGACCTTGCGCCACTGCACCCCGAACGCCTTCTGCGACTTCGGCCCGATGATGCCGAAGATGATCGCCATGAGCGGCAGCGCCACGAGCGCGACGATGGCGAGCTGCCACGAGATCGAGAACATCATGACGAGCACACCCACGACCGTGAGGATCGCGGTCAGCGCGCCCGAGAGCGACTGCTGCATCGTCTGGGTGATGTTGTCGATGTCGTTGGTGACGCGCGAGATCAGCTCACCGCGCTGCACCCGGTCGAAGTGCGACAGCGGCAAACGGTTGAGTTTGGCCTCGACCTGCTCGCGCAGGCGCCACATCGTGCGGACCATGATCACGTTGATGACATAGCCCTGCATCCAGGTGAGGACCGCGGAGACGACGTAGATCACGAGCACCCAGGTGATGACGACCTTCAGTGCGTCGAAGTCGACCCCGGCACCGGGGGCGTAGTTCTGCATCGCGCCCACGATGTTCGCGAAATCGTCCTGACCCTGCGAGCGCAGCGCCGCGACGGCCTCGTCCTGCGAGAGCCCCGCCAGCGCCGGATTCTGCCCGAGGAAGTTCGAGAGGAACCCCTCGAAGACGATGTTGGTCGCCTCGCCCAGCACCTTCGGCGCGATCACGGCGAGCACGACACCGACGGCGCCGGCGAGCGTGACGAGACCGAACCACCACTTGTAGGGCGAGAGCAGCCCGATCATGCGGAAGAAGCTCGGGCCGAACTGCGACGCCTTGCCGGGGGCGACGGAGTCCCAGTCGCCGCTGTTCAGACGGGCCTGTTCGGCGAGTTCCGTCTCGAGGCGCTCCTCCTCGGTCATCTCCTTCTCGGGCGCGCTCATGCGTCCACCCCCAGCTGCGATTCGACGATCTCGCGGTAGGTGTCGTTCGTGGCCAGCAGCTCGTCGTGCGTGCCGACCCCGACCATCCGGCCGCCGTCGAGCACGACGATGCGGTCGGCATCCGTGATCGTCGAGACGCGTTGCGCGACGACGATCTTGGTCACCTGCGGCAGTTCTCGCCAGAGGGCCTGGCGCAGTTCCGCGTCGGTCGACAGGTCGAGCGCCGAGAACGAGTCGTCGAAGACGAGGATGTCGGGCTGGTGCACGATCGCGCGGGCGATCGACAGGCGTTGGCGCTGGCCTCCCGACACGTTGGTGCCGCCCTGCGCGATCCGCGCGTCGAGGCGGTCGTCCATCTCCTCGACGAAGTCGCGACCCTGCGCGATCTCGAGCGCGTGCCACAGTTCGTCGTCGGTGGCGTCCTCGCGGCCGAACCGCAGGTTCGAGGCGACGGTGCCGGTGAACAGGAACGCCTTCTGCGGGACGAGGCCGATGCCCTGCCACAGCCGGTCGAGGTCCGCCTCGCGCACGTCAACGCCCGCGACCCGGACGGATCCGCTCGTCACGTCGAACAGCCGCGGGATGAGCGACACGAGCGTCGTCTTGCCGGCGCCGGTGGATCCGACGATCGCGACCGTCTCGCCGCGCGCGGCCGAGAAGCTCACCCCCGAGAGCACGGGCTCGTCGGCTCCGGGGTAGGTGAAGGTGACGTCGTCGAACTCGACGGTGCCGGGCGTCGGGAAGACCGACACGGGCTGGGTGGGCTTCACCAGTCCGCCCTCGACGGCGAGGACCTCGCCGATGCGGTCGGCCGACACCGCGGCGCGCGGGATCATGATCGTGATGAACGTCGCCATCAGCACACCCATCAGGATCTGACCGATGTACTGCATGAAGGCGAACAGTGTGCCGATCTGCACCGACCCCTCGTTCACCTCGATGCCGCCGAACCAGATGACCCCGACGACGGTGACGTTCAGGATGAGCATCGCGAGCGGGAACATCAAGACGAAAAGCGACCCGACCTTGCGGCCGACGATCATGATGTCGGTGTTCGCGCCCCGGAAGCGCTCCTCCTCGATACGCTCGCGCACGAACGCGCGGACGACGCGGACGCCGGTGAGCTGCTCGCGCATGATGCGGTTCACCGCGTCGAGCTTCTTCTGGTAGCTGCGGAACAGCGGCACCATCCGACTGATGATGAGGATGCCGACGACCAGCAGCGTCGGCACCGACACGCCGATCAGCCAGCTGAGTCCGACGTCCTGCTGCAGCGCCATGATGATGCCGCCGATGGCCAGCAGCGGCGCGGTGACGAGCATCGTCGCGCCCATCATCGCCAGCATCTGCACCTGCTGGACGTCGTTGGTGTTGCGGGTGATGAGCGAACCGGCGCCGAACTGCGTGACCTCGCGCTCGGAGAACCCGCTGACGCGCTGGAAGACGTCGCGGCGGATGTCGCGCCCGACGGCCATCGCGGCGCGGGCGGCGAAGAACGTGGCGATGATCGAGGCGACGATCTGCCCGAGGGCGATCGTCAGCATGAGGACACCGTGCGACCAGATGTAGCCGATGTCGCCGCGGGTGACGCCGTTGTCGATGATGTCGGCGTTGAGGCGGGGGAGGTAGAGCGCGGCCATGGCGGAGGCGAATTGGAAGACCAGCACCCCGACCACCAGCCAGCGGTAGGTGCGCAGGTAGCGCACCAGGAGGGTTCCGAGCATGAGTCTCAGAGTGCCACCGCCCGCCGACATGCGCGTCCCCCTATAGGGGGATGTCCGCTGACGGCGTAGCGCCGTCAGGCCACCGCGGCGAGCAGTTCCTTCACGTGCGCGACGATCTCGCGCGGGCGGAACGGTTTGGCGACCACCTCGTCCACCCCGGCGCGGAGCGCTTCCTCGCGGTCCGAACTGTGGACGCGCGCGGTGAGCATGATGATGTGGGGCTGCGGGATGCCGGCTGCCCGGATCTCACGCGCTGCCTGGATGCCGTCGGTGCCGGGCATCATCCAGTCCATCAGGACGACGCGCGGATGGTCGGCGACGACCCGTTCGACCGCCTCCCGGCCGTTGCCGGCGCGGCCGGCCACGATCCCGGCGCGGTCGAGGCTGGAGACGAGGAGCATAGCGATGTCGTCGTCGTCGTCAACCACGAGCACGGAAATCTCCACCCCCGTACTCTGACACGATCCCGGGGTGTGGACGAACCCGGGCCGCGGGCGGGGGTGTGCCGGTGTTCGACCACGCCCCCGGCCGAGGAGTTCGCGCTGTCGGCATGAGAGGAACGGATGCCGGTGCCCGCGTCGCTAGGATGACGCCGTGACAGCCTCCGGAGACGACCCGCGGGACAGCCGTTCCCCGCGGAATGCCCGGTGGCTGCGCGAGGTCACCGACCGGGTCCCCACTGCGTGGCTCCCCGGCATCGTCACCGCCGTGTTCCTCGGCGCGGCGGCCGCGTTCGGCGGGCTCGAAGCCGTCGCCGCACCCCCCATCGCCGCCCTGCAGGCGGGCGACGAGCACCGCAACGACATGCTCGCGTTCACGGTGGAGCGGGCGGTGCTCATCGACTCGTTCCCCGAGGCGGGCGCGTCTGCGAACGCCGAGGAGGGTGAGCGGGTCCTCGCCGTCGTCGTGACCGCCGAGAACACGTGGGATCGCGCGGTGCCGGCGGAGAACGACGCGTCCCTGACGGGGATGCTCCGCGCGCCCTCGCTCGCGGATCCGGTACCCGTGGCGGCGGCCCGGTTCGATGACGGCACGAAGGAGCCGTGGCTGCAGCCGGGCCTGCCGGCCGAGCTCGTCGTGACCTGGATCATCGACGAGGACGAACTCGCCGCCGGCGATCAGATCGAGTTCGACCTGCGCGACTTCTCCCTGCAACAGGGTCAGGTCGTGTTCTCGGGCGACGTCTGGTCCGATCCGGTCGTGACGGCGCGCATCGCGATCCCGGTCACCGACGTGGGTGCCGGGGCCGACGCCGAGCAGACGGAGGCCGAGCAGTGAGGCCGTGGGCGGTGTGGGTCATCGGGATCACGCTGCTCGTCGCCGCGTGGGGTGTGACCAAGGTCACGCCCGGCGCCGAGTTCACCGAAGCCTCGTTCGTGACGGAGGCCCGGCTCGGGGAGCGAGCCGTCGGATCGGAACTGATCATCACGGTCGACGACGTCGTCCTCGTAACCACCGCCTCGGATCGCCGGGGGTGGACCGCGGAGGGGGACTGGTTGGTCGTCGATCTCGCGCTGTCCGCCAAGACGAGTGAGGAGCGCGCCCTCCTCGGAACGGCGACCCTCGAGGTGGGCGGTCGCACCTACCGGGCCAGCGAGCGCCCGGAGTCCCTGCTGAGCGAGCCTCTCGGGGCGGGGATCGCCACGACGGGGAGCCTCGCCTTCGAACTGCCGGAGGAGGTCACCGGGTCGGAGGCGACCATCCGCTTCGCGTCCAAGGCGGGAGACGTGAGGCTGGATTCGGTCATCGAGATGACGCTCGACCTCGCCGAGCTTCCGCGCGAGGACGCGCGCGAGCTCCGCCCGACCGTGGGAGGCGGACTGTGAGCGCGTGGTGGCGCCGCAACCGGCGCGCGTTGCTCGCGGTCGTCGTCCTCGTCCCGCTGACGGTCGGAGTCGCCGGCGGGTGGGAGTTCTGGAAGCAGGTGCAGGGGCGGCCGACGTTCGCCGTGACGGCCGACGCCGGCACCACGATCGACTTCGACGGGATCACGTTCGGTCCCGCGACGGCGGAGCAGATCACCGTCCCGGACGTCGAGTTGCCGCCCGGCACGAAGGTGGTCGCCGTCAGCGTGCCCGTCGACCGGCACGGGGCGTCGACGGCGTGCTCGATCCCGGTGCTGCGTGAACTCGGGGGACAGGGGCGCCTGTGGGAGGCCGACCACCAGATCCTCCGCTGGGATTGGCGGCTCCACACGTTCTGTCCGGCCGACCCGGAGGCCGACTCATTCCCGGACGGGCCTTTCACGATCGACGTGCCCTTCATCGTCCCCGACGACGTCACGGGAAAGCTCGGCGTCGAGTTCACGCTCGTCGACGAGCTGCCGCGCTACGTTCGACTCGTCGTCGTGCCCTGACGCGACGACGGGTGCGCCGATCAGTGCGCCGACCGTGGCGTCGTACGCACCGGCGATGAGACACACCCGCAGCGGCTCGATGACGAGGGCCGGGATGCCGAGGAGCAGCCCTCCGGCTCCGCGCCAGAAGTCGTCGACGCCGTGCGGTCCGACCGCTCGCGTCACCCCGAACGTCAGCAGCGGGTCGAGGAGCTGGATCACGACGTAGGCGAGGACGTAGCCGCCCACGAGGATCGGGCCGCCGCGCCACATCAGCACGATCGCACGCCAGATGGGTTGGAACCTCGCCCCGACCCCCGCCCCGATGTCGCCCAGCCGGCGGCGCAGGCGCTGGGGGAGGCTGCCGTAGCGTTCCCTGGCGCGGCGCACGAGGTCGCCGCGCCACTGGACGCCCTGCGGCGCGACGGCCTGGCCGTAGACGACACCGGCGACGGTCAGCCACGCCAGCGGCACGGCGATCAGCCCCACCGCCTCGCCGACGACGAGGGCCACACCATCCCACGCCCATCCCAGCGGATCGAACCACGTTCCGACCGTCTCGCGCAGGTCGCCAAGCCATTCGATCGCGCGGCGGGACTGCACCCAGGACGTGACACGACCGAACAGGTCGCTGACAAACAGGACCGTCAGGAAGACCCAGAGGCCCTCGAGGTATGTCGCGGCGAGCCCCGTCCAGCGGGGCAGACGTCCGTTCCACCGTCCCCAGGCCCAGCGGCCGACGAACGCGGCCACGACGACGGCGATCGTCCACGGCTCCCAGGTGAGCGCCGTCACGGTTCCCGAGGTGTCGACCTCCACGCCCGAGACCACTCCGGTCAAGCCGCGCCCGAGCTTCGCCTGGATGGCCGTGTCGACGTAGACGGCGAAGTCCTCCTTCAGGAAGCCGAGGGCCGCATAGATCGCCATGAAGGGCAGAGTCGAGGAGAGCATCGCGTCGCGGAACGCCACCCGTCGAGCGCGCGGCTCCGTCGGCGGCGGTGCGATCGCACCGAGCCGCACCATCCCGTCGCGGAGCACGAGGAACATCGCGACGAGGCTGATGAGCTTCGCGAGGATCGCCAACGGCAGCAGCAGGATGCCGCCGAGTGCGGTGTACCCGCCGACGTACCCGGCGACCTCGAGGCCGACGTACCGGCCGAGCGTCCCGGCCAGGTACCACGCGAGCAGCGCCGGCCAGTGGCGCACGAGGAGGCGCCACGTGAGGCCGAGCATGGTTCGCACGGTCTCACCGTAGTGGCACCGACGCGGCGACGCCCGCCCGACCACAGGGATCGGACGGGCGTCGACGGATGCGGCGACTCAGCCGGCGCCGCCGCCCGAGTCGCCGGTGCCCCGGCGGCCCCGACGCTCGCGCGCCTCGCGCTTCGCGGCGGCCGCGGCGAGCTCTGCCCGGATCGTGTCGGTGCGGACGTCGGTCGGGCGGTCACCGGCATCCCACATCCGGTCCACGGCCGCCTGCGGGTGCCCCTCTTCGGCGGCGAGCGACGCCTCGAGCGCGCGCTCGTACCGGCTCTGCCGACGCTTGAGCCACAGACCCGCGACGAGCATGACCGCCAGCACCGAGTACGCGACGGCGGCGAACGGGTGCAGCACGAGGTCGGCGAGGTCGCCCTGGCTCAGCTGCAGCGCCTTGCGCAGCTGCTGCTCGCCCATGGGGCCCAGGATGAGTCCGACGATGAGCGGCGCGATCGGGAAACCGAACCGGCGCATGAAGTACCCGAGCGCCCCGACGACCAGCAGAATCGCGATGTCGAGCGTCGAGAAGCTGACGGCGTACGCCCCGAGGACGGCGAACGTGATGATGCCCGCGTAGAGGTAGGGCCGCGGGATCTGCAGCAGCTTCACCCAGATGCCCGCCAGCGGCAGGTTCAGGATGATGAGCAGCACGTTGCCGATGTAGAGGCTCGCGATGAGCGCCCACACCAGGTCGCCCTGGTTCTGGAACAGCTGCGGACCGGGCTGGATGCCGTATGACTGGAACGCCGTGATGATGATCGCGGCGGTCGCCGTCGTCGGCAGTCCCAGCGTCAGCAGCGGCACGAGCACACCGGCCGCAGCGGCGTTGTTCGCGGCCTCCGGACCGGCGACGCCTTCGATCGCACCGCGACCGAACTGGCTCTTGTTCTTCGACAGGCTCTTCTCGCTCGCGTACGAGAGGAAGGTCGCGACGTCCGCGCCGCCGGCGGGGATCGTCCCGACGGGGAAGCCGATGAACGTGCCGCGCAGCCACGGCTTCCACGAGCGCTTCCAGTCCTCGCGGGTCATCCAGTTGCGCCAGCCGCGGGTGACGGGGATCACCGGGATCGGTCCGTGCCGCAGGCGGGCGGCGACGTAGAACGCCTCGCCGATCGCGAACAGGCCGACCGCGACGAGCACGACGCTGATGCCGTCCGACAGCGCCAGGACACCGAGGGTGTAGCGCGCCTGGCCCGTGGTCACCTCGGTGCCGATGAGCCCGATGAGCAGGCCGATGCCGAGCGAGGCGAGACCGCGCGCCGGCGACGAGCCGAGCAGCGCGCCAACGGTGATGAAGGCGACGACGATGAGCGCGACGAAGTCCGCCGGCGCGAGGTTCACCGCGAAGCGCGCGATGATCGGGGCGAACAGCGTCAGCAGTGCCGTCGCGATCGTCCCGGCGACGAACGAGCCGATCGCCGCGGTCGCGAGCGCGGCGGCGCCCCGACCGAGCTTGGCCATCTTGTTGCCCTCGATGGCGGTGATGACCGACGCCGATTCGCCGGGGGTGTTCAGCAAGATGCTGGTGGTCGACCCGCCGTACATGCCGCCGTAGTAGATGCCGGCGAACGTGATGATCGCCGCCGTGGGCGACAGGGAGTAGGTCAGCGGCAGCAGCAGCGCCACGGTCATCGCCGGGCCGATGCCGGGCAGCACCCCGACCGCCGTGCCGACGATCACGCCGATGAAGGCGAAGAGGAGGTATTCGGGCTGCAGCGCCGTCGCGAAGCCCGCCATGAGGGAGTTCAGTGCGTCCATGATCTCTTCCGATCAGCCGAACAGGGGACCGGGGCCGTACCACCAGTCGAAGGCCATGCCGCGGGGGAGCGACAGGCCGAGGCCCTCGCCGAACAGCAGTTGGGTGCCGACGCCGAGCACGAGCCCGGCGAGGAAGGCGACCCACGGGCGCTTGGCGCCGAGGGTCCAGGCCGCTCCGCCGAACAGGAGCGCGGCGACCATCCACCAGCCGAGGATCTCGAGCAGGACGATGACGCCGACGACGAGTCCCACGAGCTTGAGGATCGTCCACCAGTCGGTCGCCGCGTTCGGGTCGATGTCCTCGCCGTCCTCGGGGGCGGCGACCTTGCCGCGCACGGCGGCGACGACCAGGAAGGCACCCGAGGCGAGGAGGATCGCCGAGACGAGGAACGGGAAAACCTGCGGGCCGATCACCCCGCCGGCGGGAACGCGGATCGAGAACGCGCCGACCAGGGCGAACACGCCCAGGGCGACGATCACGCCGGCGAAGATCAGGTTGCCGATGCGGTCCGCCCCCCAGCCGGGGCGCGCAGTCTCCTGCGCACCCCGGTCCAGAGTGCTCTCGCTCATGACACGAGACCGATGTTCTTCAGGGTGCTCGTCACGTCGGTGACGTTCTCGTCGACGAAGGTCGAGAACTCGTCGCCGGTGAGGAAGGCGTCGGTCCAGCCGTTGGTCTCGAGCGCCTCCTGCCAGGCGGCCGACTCGTGCATCTCGGTGACGAGGTTCACAAGGCCCTCGGCATCCGCGTCGCTGATGCCGCCGGGGGCCAGCAGGCCGCGCCAGTTCGTGTACGTGATGTCGAAGCCCTCGTCGATCATCGTCGGGGTGTCGGGCAGCAGCTGGGCCGGCTCGTCGCTCGAGACGGCGAGGGCGCGCAGGTCGCCGGACTCGACGTACTCGGCGAACTCGCCGACACCCGAGATGCCCGCCGCCGCGTTGTTGCCGAGCAGCAGCGAGACCGCCTCGCCGCCACCTGCGTTCGGGATGTAGTTGAGCTTCTCGGTGATGCCGGCGCCGTCGAGGCCGGCCTCCTCGAGCAGGAGGCCCGCGAGGATGTGGTCGGCGCCACCGGCGGAGCCGCCGGTGATCGTGACCGACTGGCCCTCCGCGACGACCGCATCGACCAGGTCCTGCAGGGTCTGGTACTCGCTGTCGGCCGGAACGACGACGACGAGGGGCTCCTCGGTGAGGCGCGCGATCGGCGTGGTGTCCTCGATGCGGTTCTCGGCGGCGTTCGTCTCGACCGCGCCGACCATCACGAGGCCGGTCACCATGAGGGTGTACGGGTCCTTCTCGTTCGCGAGGCTCGCGAGGCCGACGGTGCCGCCGGCGCCGCCGATGTTGGTGACCGCGGCCGTGCCGACGAGGTCCTCGTCGGTGAGCACCGCCGAGACGGCGCGGCCGGTCTGGTCCCAGCCGCCGCCGGGGTCGGCGGGGACGATGATGCTGACGTCGTCGACCTGGGCAGCCGCCTCCTCGGACTCCGCGCCGCCGCCGCCGACGGCAGCGCCGCGGGGGTTGCAGCCGGACAGGGTGAGGGCGGCGACGCCCGCGAGGGCGATGATCGCGAGGGACTTGCGCATGGGGGGGACTCCTCTTCGAGTTCCGTCGAGGCATCCTCGCCCCGACGTCCGTTCGCACAGACGCTAGGCACCGCGCCGAGGGCTGTCGCGCTTGCGCAACTAAGAGCGAGTTCGGAAAGTATTGGTCCCGTCCGGGGTGGGCGCGACGGGGCGCTCCGGGGGAGAATGAGCGCGTGCCCCGAGCGATGTCGCTGAGATGGCAGCTGCTGCTGCTGCAAGCCTTCATCGTCTGCGTCGTCATCGTCATCACCGGGGTCGTCGCGATCTCCCTGCAGGAGCGCTCCATCCGAGAGTCCTACCGGGAGCGGATGGTGGGGGTGGCCCTCTCGATCAGCAGGCTCCCCTCCATCGCCGAGGCGTTCGACGACCCCGACCCGAGCGCCACGATCCAACCGCTCGCCGAGGTCATCCGCGAGGCATCCGATCTCACCTACGTCGTCGTGACGGATGCCGCCGGCATCCGCTACTCGCATCCGAACGAGGACCGCATCGGCGAGGCCGTGTCGACCGACCCGTCGGCACCGCTGTCGGGTCAGGTGTGGTCGGGAACCGAGACGGGGACGCTCGGCGAGTCGTACCGCGTGAAGGTGCCGCTGTACGCCAGCGGCGCCGTCTCGGGCGAGGTCATCGGATCCGTCTCGGTCGGCGTGCTCGAGTCGGAGCTCGCCGCCGATGTGCAGTCGCGGCTGCCGTGGCTGCTCCTCGCGCTCGGCGGCTCGGCCGTCGTCGGCGTGTTCGGTGCAGCCGGGGTCGCGACCCTCATCCGTCGTCGCATCCTGGGCCTCGAGCCGGAGCAGATCGCCGAGCTCGTGGCCGAGCGCGAGACGATGCTGCACCGTCTGTCGGAGGGGGTGGTCCGCGTGGACCGCGACGGGGTCGTCGCGAGCGCGAACGACGCCGCCGTGCGCCTGCTCGGGGCGGGACCGCTCATCGGCGAGCGAGCCTCGGACGTGCTCGAGGGACCGATCCACGAGGTCCTCGTCAACGGGGAGCGCGAGGGGCGCCTCGTCCTCGCCGGGGAGCGTCCGCTCATCGCCCGGGCGACGGGTCTGTACGACGACGACGGCAAGCCGGTCGGCGGCACCCTGCTGCTGCGCGACCACACCGAACTCCACCAGGCGGTCCGCGAGATGGATGGCCAGCAGTCGCTCACCGACGGACTGCGCGCGCAGGCGCACGAGTTCGCCAATTCGATGCACGTCGTGTCGGGGCTCCTCGAACTCGGCGCCTGGGACGACGCACGCGACTTCATCGCGCGGATGCAGCCGGGCGGCTCGCTCGACATCGGCGCCGCCAGCGAGCAGCTGGGGCCCGAGCTCGCGGCTCTCCTCTCGGCGAAGCTCGCGCGCTCGCGCGAACTCGGCATCACCTTCTCCATCGACGCCGAGGGCATGGTCCCCGCTGCTGTGACCGGGGACCTCGTCACGGTGGTCGGCAACCTCGTCGACAACGCGTTCGACGCGTGCCGCGCCGGCGACACGCTCGCGCTCGCCGTGCACGCCGGCGCCGAGGGCGTCAGCGTCGTCGTCGAGGACAGCGGTCCCGGCGTCGATCCCGCGCTCGCCGAACGGGTCTTCGACGAGGGCGTCAGCACGAAGGATCCGAGCGCCCGCACCCGCGGCGTCGGCCTCGCCCTCGTCCGTCGCATCGCCCGGCGCCACTCGGGCGACGTCGTCCTCAGCCGGTCCGCCCTCGGCGGGGCGCGCTTCGCCGTCGTCCTCCCCGTCCCGGCGAGGGTCTCGTGAGCCTCCGCGTCCTGGTCGTCGACGACGCTCCCGCCGTCGCCCAGCTGCACGGCCGCTTCGTCGACGCCCATCCGCAGTGCGAACTCGTCGGCACGGCGGCATCCGGTCCCGATGCCGTCGACGCCATCCGCTCCCTCGAACCCGACCTCGTGCTGCTCGACGTGCACCTGCCCGGCTTTTCGGGTATCGAGGCGCTCCGCGCGGTGAGGGCGGATGCCGCCGTCCGCCAGCCCGAGGTCGTCGCCGTCACCGCGGCCCGCGACGTCGAGACCGTCCGCGACGCGCGGCTCATGGGCGTGCGGCACTACATCGTGAAGCCGTTCACCGCCCACGACCTGCACCAGCGGATCGACGACGTCATCGCCGAGCGGGGAGCCGCGGCATCCGGCGGCACGCTCGACCAGATCCGGATCGACGCCGTCATGCGGCCCTCTGCCCGGCGCTCGCTGCCGAAGGGGCTCACACGCGAGACGCTCGAGCTCGTGCACGACGCGCTGCGCCGCCTCGGCGGCGGGACGGCCGCCGACCTCGCCGCGGAGCTCGGCCTCTCGCGGGTGAGCTGCCGGCGCTACCTCGAGCACCTCGCCGACGAGGGCGCCGCCCGCCGCACGATGGACTACGCGACCGCCGGGCGGCCGAGCACGCGATACGTCGTGTGAGCGGTGGATAGCCTGACGGGATGACGACCACCTTCACCGAGGTCACGCGTGTGCGCTGCGCGCCGGAGGTGCTGTTCGACCTCTCGCTGTCGATCGACGCGCACCTCGACTCCATGCGGCGGTCGCGCGAGCGCGCTGTCGCCGGGGTGACGAGCGGGACGATCGGGCTGGGGGAGAGCGTCACCTGGCGCGCCCGCCACTTCGGCGTGATGTGGACGATGACCTCGCAGATCACCGCGCTCGAGCGGCCGCGTCGGTTCGTCGACGAGCAGGTGCGCGGACCGTTCCGGGTCTTCCGTCACGAGCACCGGTTCGAGCGGGACGGGGACGTCACGGTCATGACCGACACCGTGACCCTGCGCTCGCCGCTGCTCGGGGTGATCGTCGAACCACTCCTGCTGCGCCCGTACATGCAGCGGCTGATCCGTACGCGGAACGCGGTGCTGGTCCGGAAAGCCGCCGCGGCCTCGGGTGGCCGGGCGGCTGACGCGGCGACTCTGACCGTCCACCGGGGATTTCGGCGTCGCGCGCGATAGCGTGGGAGCGCGTCCGTCGCGCACCGAGAGGAATCCATGAGCACTGGCAGTGAACCGACACACGCCTCCGCGCACGTCATCGGTGGGTCGGCACGGTTCACGACGGTCGACGGCGCCGAACAGACCCTCGACGCTCCCGACGCCGATGGCGTGCGCCGCCTCATCGTCGACCGGGTGAGAGCGGATGCCGCGGCCGCCGGCGCGGCGATCGAACTGCGCACAAGCGGCGACCGCGGTGAGCATCGCCTGATCATCGGACCTTCGGGCGAGATCGACGTCGAGGTGGATGACCGTACCGTCACCCGTGCGGAGCTGCGCCAGCAGGCGTGGTGGACCACGGACCCCGAGCCGGTGCACGAGGCCGAGGCTGACGAGGACGACGCTTCCGCCCCGGAGGCTGAGCCCGAGGTGGATGGCGCGGAGCCCGTGCTCGTCGCCGAGGTGCCGGCGTTCTTCCCGCCGTCGTCGAACCCTCTCCCGGAGTCCGCCGAGCGGCCCCCCGTCTTCGACAGCGGGGACGACGACGACCTCGACGAGGACGACACGGCGCCGGCCGAATGGGCGCCCGCCCGCGTGACCGACATCCCCGCAGCCGCCCCGGCGACGGGAACCGACTCCGTCGACGTCGCGCGCGCGGACGAGCCGGAGCCCACGGACGAACCGGAGCCCGCAGCCGACCCGCACAGCACAGCGACCGCCACGCCCGAGGCGCCGGCCCCCACCGACGGCGCACCCGCGCCCGAGACCGCGTTCGAGGCATCCGCCTCCAATGGGCCCCGTCCGTCGTTCATCGAGCCTCCCGAGGTCCACCCCGCCACCGTTTCGGGCTGGCGCTCGTTCTTCGTGCGGATCGGCATCCCGATCAAGCCGTCGAAGGCGGAACTCGCGCGTGCGGAGCGCGAGAAGGCGGTCTCGCGTCAGTGGGCCGGATGCCGCGCCATCGCCGTCGCCAACGGCAAGGGCGGCGTCGGCAAGACCATGACGACCGCGGTGCTGTCGGCGGTGTTCGCGCGCCACGGCGGCGGCAACGTCCTCGCGTGGGACAACAACGACACCCGCGGCACCCTGGGGTGGCGCACCGAGCAGGGCGACTACGACACGACGATCCGCGACCTGCTCCCCGAAGCATCGCGGCTGCTCGAGGCGACCGCATCCGTCTCCGACATCGCACGATTCGTTCATCACCAGTCCGTCGACCGCTACGACGTGCTGCGCTCGAACCCCGAACTGCTCGCGGCCGACCAGCGCATCACGACCGCCGACTTCGACCTGCTCGCACAAGTCGCGGCGCGGTACTACCGCATGGTCATCTTCGACTCGGGCAACGATGAGTCGGCCGACCGCTGGCTGCGCATGATCGATTCGGCGCATCAGCTCGTCGTCCCGACCCTCGCCGCCCCCGAGTCGGCCGAATCCGCCGCCCTCCTCCTCGACGCGCTGCGCAAGCGCGACGAGCACTCGCGCCGCCTCGCCGACGGCGCCGTGGTCGTCGTCGGGCAGTCCGAGCGTGCCGGCATCGGCGCCGCGCAGCGCATCGCCGCCGGCTTCGAGGGTCACGTCCGCGCGGTCGAGATCATCCCGTTCGACGACGCGCTCAAGGCCGGCCGCATCCGGTACGACGCCCTGCAGTCGCGCACGAAGGACGCCTGGATGCGCGCCGCCGCCGCCGTCGCGAACGGCCTGTAGAACGGCGACCAGGTGCGCGCCGCGACGGGAGTTCTGATCGCGCTCGCCCTCCTCGCCGGTGTTGCGCTGATCGCCGGTCTCTGGCTGGACACGCGCGAGAACGTCGAGACGCGCTGCTGGCTGGATGACGCCCCCGTGGGCGTCTCAGTGTCGGAGTCGGCGCTCATCTCCGCGGAGGAGACAGTCTGGCCGGTCGGACGACGGTGCGAGTGGGAGCCCGCCGCCGGCGACGGCGTCATCGTCACCCAGACGGGGTGGGCTCGAACGACCGTCTTCGTCGTCGTCGGCTTGGCGAGTGCCGTGTGGGCTGTCGTGGGCGCCGCCCGGCGTCGGCGCGCGGCTGCCGTGCCCTTCGCCGTGTGCGTGGGACTCGTCGCCGTCGTCGTGTTCTGGACGGGCTGACCGTGGCAGATCTCGCTGCTGTCGCGCTCGTGCCGTGCCGTGCCGCAATCCTGCCGAATCCGCGCCGGCGACATGGGGGAGGATGGGCAAATGACCGGTGAGACGGACGACACGCGGCTCATCGAGGTCGCCACGCGGCTGAGCGTGGCTCCCGCCGGTGATTTCGTCGCGTTGCGCACCGCAGCCGCGGCAGAGGCATCCGACAAGGATCTCGCGGCCGCGATCAAGAAGCTCAGCAAACCGGTCCTCGCCGCCTGGGTCGTCAACCTGCTCGCCTCAGATGACGCCGACGCGCTCACCTCGGCCGCCGAGCTCGCCGACGAGTTCCGCGAAGCAGTGGATGCCGGCGATGCTCGCGCTCTCGCCGATCTCACCCGGCGCCGTCGCAGCATCCTCCGTGACCTCGTCGATCGCGCCGTGCGGCGTGCGGGCGAGCGCGGTGTCGAGGTAGGCGGCACCATCCGCACCGCAGTCGAGCAGACCCTCGACGCCGCGCTGCGGGATCCGGATGCCGCGGCTGCCGTCGCGAGCGCCCGGTTGCTACGCCCCATCGAGGCGACCGGAATGGACGCGCCCGACCTCTCCGACGCGGTCTCGGGACCCTTCGACGTCGCCTCAGCCCGGCCCGAGCCGACCGACGACCTCGCCGAGCGTCGCGCGGCCCGCGAGGCCGCGCGAGCAGCGGCCGAGGCGCGACGTCACGCCGAGAGTCTCGAGCGCGACCTCGATCGCATCGAGGACCGCTGGCAGGCGGCGCAGGAGAGGGCGTCGTCGCTCGAGGACCGCCTGGTGGAACTCGACCGGGAGCGCGCCCGTCTCGAGGACGATGCCGAGCGGGCACGCGCCGAGGTCGAGGACCTTGCCGAGCAGCGCCGCCGAGCCCGTACCGCCGCGACGAAGGCACGGTCCGCGGCCGACCGTGCGGCCGACTGATCAGCCGCGCGCGCGGTGCTGGTCGAGTGCGGTCGTGGCGGTCGACCAGACGAGGGTCTGCGCGACCTCCTCGGCCCGGTCGTACCGCGGCCCCGTGAGGACCACGTAGACCGCGCCGACGACGTCGATGTAGCCGGCGACCTCGCCGGCGATCCGGACCTCGTAGCGGTCCTCCGCGATCAGGTCCCACTGGATGCGCGACGCTCGGGGTGCGGCATCCGCCGGTCGACGTGTCGGCAGTGCGCGCAGCGTCTCCGAATCCACGAACATGTTCTGCACCTCGTCCCGCTCACCCCGTCGACACGTATCCCAGGTGATCACCATCGCCCCGCGCACCCGCGCGGCGGAGGGGATTGACGCGGCCTGGGGCGCGCGCTACCCGACGGCGGGCGAGCGTTCCGCGGCCTCGCGGACGGCCGTCGTGACCGTCTCGAGGAGCGGCGACGAGAGGTTCCAGCGCTGCCAGAACAGGGGGACCTCGACCGTGTCGTCGGCCAGAATGACGAGCGAGCCGTCGGCGACACCCGCCTCGAATTGGCCGGGCAGCAGCATCCCCCACCCCAGGCCGATCGTGATCGCCTGCGCGAACTCGGCCGACGCGCTGATGATGTGGCGGGGGGCGTCCCGCCGGGCGCCGTGGCGACGTGCGAACGCGCTCTGCAGGGTGTCGTGACGGTCGAAGTCGACGCGCGGTGCGGCTTCGAGCGCCGCCCGCCCGAGCCCCTGCGGGAACCACCGATCGGCGAAGTCCCGCGTCGCGATGGCGGTGTACCGCATCCGCCCCAGGGGTGAGGAGACGCATCCGGCCACCGCGTCGCGCTGCGAGGTGACGGCCGCCATGACCGTGCCCGCCGCGAGCAGCTGCGCTGTGCGTTCCTGGTCCTCGCGGTGCAGCTCGAACGTGACCGGGTGCGCGGCGGTGACGGCGGTGAGCGCCGGAAGGAACCAGGTGATGAGCGAGTCGGCGTTGACGGCGAGCGGCACCACTGCCGAGCCCGCCTCGTCGCCCAGGGCGGCGCGGGCGTCGTGCTCGAGCAGGTCGAGCTGACGCGCGAGACGCACGAGCGGCTCGCCCGCCTCCGTCGCGGTCACCGGCTTGGTGCGCCGCAGCACCACCCGGCCGACGCGCTGCTCGATGACGCGGATGCGCTGGCTGACCGCGCTCGGGGTGATCCCGAGCCGTGCGGCCGCGCGATCCAGCGTGCCGGCGTCGACGGCGGCGGCCAGCGTGCGCAGGTGCTCGAACGGGATGTCCACGCCACCAGCGTAGTGAAGCGATGCTACAGATGATGCAGAATCCTTCGCTGTACTGCAGAAGACGAGCTGCCTACCGTGGGACCTGTGACTCCCGAACTCGCCGCCTTCCTCTCGGGCCTCGGACTCTGCCTCGGTCTCATCGTCTCGATCGGCGCGCAGAACGCGATCGTGCTGCGCCAGGGTCTGCGGCGCGAACACGTGGGGATCGTCGTGCTCGTCTGCGTCGTCAGCGACGCGATCCTGCAGACCCTCGGCGTCGCCGGCGTCGCGACCCTCGTCACCGCCCACCCGTGGCTCGAGACGATCGCGCGGTGGGCCGGTGCGGCCTTCATCGTGGGGTTCGCGTTCGTCAGTGCGCGTCGAGCCTGGCGTGGCGGCGGCAGCCTCGAAGCCGCTGAGCCGGAGACCCCGACGGATGCCGCGACCCCCGGCACCGTCCTCGTCCGGCCGCGCGCGGCGACGAGGACCGCGACGCTCCTGACCATCCTCGCCGTCACCTGGTTGAACCCCCACGCGATCGTCGAAACGACCGTCGTGCTGGGGTCGGTGGCGGCGACGCACGGTGACGCGCGTTGGTTCTTCCTCGCCGGCGGCGTCGTCGGCAGCACCCTCTGGTTCGTGGTGTTCGGCTACGGCGCGCGCTACCTCGCGCCGCTCCTGCGCACGGCACGCGCGTGGCGCATCCTCGACGCCGGCATCGCCGTCATCATGCTCGTCATCGCCGTCAGCCTCGTCCTCGGCTGATCGGGCGGGGATGCCGCGGCGCGGCGACCGTCAGTGCGCGGCGTCGTACGCGTCGAGCACCTGCGCCGGCACGCGACCGCGCTCCGAGACCTGGTAGCCGTTCTTCGCGGCCCACTCGCGGATCGGCGCGTAGTCGCGCTGCCCGGCTCGCTTCTGCTTGCGGCCGCCGCCGTTCGACGAGGTGACCGCGCGTGAGGTCGTCCCGCGCGACGAGACACGACGCGCGGCGTCGATGTACGGCGCCAGGACGTCGCGCAGGGCGTTCGCGTTGTCGTGGGTGAGGTCGATCTCGTAGGCGGTGCCGTCGAGGGAGAAGAGCACGGTCTCTCCGTCGCCGACCTCGAGGACGGTGCCGTCCAGGTCGTCGACGAGTTGATGCACGATTTTGCGGGCCATGCGCTTACCCTAGTGGCGCGCGTGCTCGCTACGGCAGAAGTCCGGCCCGGCGCGCCTTGGCGACGGCGGCGTGGCGGGTCGAGGCATCCAATTTCGCCATCGCCGCCTGCAGGTACGACTTGACCGTCCCCTCGCGCAGCGACAGCGACGCGGCGATCTCCGCATTGGTGGCGCCGAGCGCGCAGCAGGCGAGCACGTCGAGCTCGCGCGGCGAGAGGGCGACGTCGAGCGATGCCTCGGCCGCCGCCGGTCGCGACATCCCCGCGAGGCGTTTCTCGACCGCCGCGATCCGCTCCCGCAGGTCGGGGTCGGTGACGGATGCGGCGATGCTCCGCAGCTCGGCGTAGCTCTCGCGCAGATCCTCCTGCGCGGAGGCGGGCAGGGCGAGTTCGGCCGGCGTCAGTGCGGCGACGCGACGGTCGACCTCCTCGCGGACGCGCAGCTCGGTCGCGAGCATGTCGGCGGCGCGGAAGGCGGGCCGGCTGACGAGATCTCCGACGGGGCCGGGGGTCCACGACCCGCAGTAGACGATGCCGCGCGGGCGGCCGGTGACGACGACGGGCACGGCCAGCAGGGTCGAGATGCCTTCGCCGAGGATGGCGCGGTCGTAGTCGTGCGTGATCGTGCGCGCGGTGCGGTAGTCCAGGGCGAGGCGGGGTCGCTTCTCGATCATCGCGGCACCGCCCAGACCGCGACCGGCTTCGACGACGAGTCCCTCGATGCTGCGGGTGCGGGTGCCCGAGATCGCGGTGACGTGGACGGCGCCGCCGCGTTCGAGACCGCCGAAAACGACGGGAAAACGCGTCTGACGGGCCAGATCGGACACGGCTCGGGAGACGAGCCGCGTGTCCGCGTCGCTCTCGACCGACGATCCCACGCGTACCTACTTCCGGGGGTGACGGCACCTCTGCCGCCTTCGTACGGTCGAACCTACCACGCGGCCGATTCCCAGGAACGGCTCGTGCGAGCACCGTCGCTCACCCCATGAGGCAAGGAGGCCACATGTCGTCCCAGTCACCCCACGGAGGCGTGGAAGGGAGTGCCATCGACTACGTCGCGGTCGAACGATCGCCGCGGTTCGTCGAGCTGAAGAAGAAGCACCGCAGCGTCGTCTTCCCGCTGGCCGTGCTCTTCCTCATCTGGTACTTCGTCTACGTCCTGCTCTCGTCCTTCGCTCCGGACTTCATGGCGCAGGAGGTGTTCGGTCACATCACCATCGGCCTGCTCCTGGGCCTCGGACAGTTCGTCACCACGTTCGCCATCACGATGGGCTACGTCGCCTTCGCGAACCGCAAGCTCGACCCGATCTCCTCCGAAATCCGGGCAGACCTCGAACGGCAGGAGGCCCGATGACCCCCGTGCTCCTCGCCGCGGCCCCCGCCGGCGCCGCGACGAACAACCCCGTCCTCAACATCTCGATCTTCGGCGCATTTGTCGCGGTGACGCTGTTCATCGTCATCCGCGCCAGTCGCAACAACAAGACGGCCGCCGACTACTACGCCGCAGGCCGCTCCTTCACGGGTCCGCAGAACGGGTTCGCCATCGCCGGCGACTACCTGTCGGCGGCATCCTTCCTCGGCATCGTGGGCGCCATCGCGATCAACGGCTACGACGGGTTCCTCTACTCGATCGGCTTCCTCGTCGCGTGGCTCGTCGCGCTGCTGCTGGTCGCCGAGCTCATGCGCAACACGGGCAAGTTCACGATGGCCGACGTGCTCTCGTTCCGTCTGAAGCAGCGCCCGGTGCGGCTCGCCGCGGCGATCACGACGCTCGCGGTGTGCTTTTTCTACCTGCTCGCCCAGATGGCCGGTGCGGGTGGTCTCGTCTCGCTGCTGCTGGGGATCACCGAGCAGATCGGTCAGTCGATCGTCGTCGCCGTCGTCGGCGTGCTGATGATCGTCTACGTCCTCATCGGTGGCATGAAGGGCACGACGTGGGTGCAGATCGTCAAGGCGTTCCTGCTCATCGGCGGCGCCATCGTCATGACGATCTGGGTCCTCGCGATCAACGGGTTCAGCCTCGACACGCTCCTCGAGGCGGCCGTGCAGAAGTCGACGACCGACCCGCAGGACGCGATCCTCGGCCCGGGCCTGCAGTACGGCGCCAACCCGTGGGACTTCATCTCCCTCGCGATCGCGCTCGTGCTCGGTACCGCGGGACTGCCGCACGTGCTCATGCGCTTCTACACGGTGCCGACCGCGAAGGAGGCGCGTCGCTCGGTGGTCTGGGCGATCTGGCTGATCGGCCTCTTCTACCTGCTGACGCTCGTCCTGGGCTACGGCGCCGGGGCCATCGTCGGCTCCGAGACGATCAAGGCGGCGCCCGGTGGCGTCAACTCCGCCGCGCCGCTGCTCGCCGAGGCCCTCGGCGGACCGGTGCTGCTCGGGTTCATCTCGGCGGTCGCGTTCGCCACGATCCTCGCGGTCGTCGCCGGGCTCACGATCACGGCCGCGGCATCCTTCGCGCACGACATCTACGCGAACGTCGTGAAGAAGGGGAACGTGCCGCCGGACGGCGAGGTCAAGGTCGCCCGTCGCACGGTCATCGTGATCGGTGTGCTCGCTATCCTCGGCGGCATCGGCGTGCAGGGGCAGAACGTGGCGTTCCTCGTCGCGCTGGCCTTCGCGGTCGCCGCCTCGGCCAACCTGCCGACGATCCTGTACTCGCTGTTCTGGCGGAAGTTCACGACGCGCGGCGCCGTGTGGAGCATGTACGGGGGGCTCGCGACCGCGATCGTACTCATCGTCCTGTCGCCCGTGTTCTGGGGCACCGAGACGAGTGTGTTCAAGAACGTCGGCACGGCGATCTGGCCGCTCAACAACCCGGGCATCGTCTCGATCCCGGTGGGCTTCCTCCTCGGCTGGCTGGGGTCGGTGACCTCCCGCAAGGCCGAGGACGCCACGAAGGCCGCCGAGATGGAGGTCCGCTCGCTGACCGGGTACGGCGCCGAGAAGGCGGTCGACCACTAAGAGCGGATGCCGCGACGAGGCGGGCAGGGACGGCCTACACGTCCCTGCCCGCCTCCGTCATGCGCGGCCCGTCGCGCCCGCGACCCGCTCCTCGAGGTCGAGAAGGAACCGCTTGTGCTCGGGCCGGCCGCCGTACTCGCCGAGGGAGCCGTCGCTGCGGATCACACGGTGAGCGGGCAGCACGATCGACCAGGGGGTGCGGGCGCACGCGGTCCCCACCGCGCGATGCGCCCGCGGGGACCCCGCGGCGATGGCGATCTCGGCGTACGACGCCGTCTCGCCGTACGGGATCCCGGCGATGGCCTCGAGTGCCTGCCGCGTGAAGCCCGCCGTGAGTCGCCAGTCGAGCGGCACCGAGAAGGCCCGCCGTGCGCCGGCGAAGTACTCGTCGAGCTCGCCGGCTGCCTCCCGCGCCGGACCGTCGTCGGGCACCGGCACGCTGTGCAGCAGCAGGCTGAGCCGGGAGACCTCGGCGTAGGCCGGGCCGTCCAGCACCGACAGCGCGACGAGACCCTCGTCGGTCGTCACCAGGAGGGCCTCGCCGATCGGTGTCGGGTGCACCGAGTAGGTTGCGATCGTCATGTCCTCATCATGGTTGCGGGGCCGAGACGCCGAGAACGGGGGAGGAGCGGGCGGGGGAGAAGCGGCATCCCGACCCGAATGTGGAGGAATCGGTGCCCGAGTGAGGATCGATCCGCGAAACTCGGCCGTCGATCCCGCTTTCCGGGCTCGACGCGCCTAGTGTTTTCGGTGTGTGGCGAGCAGAGAGCGGTGCTGTGCGCGGCGAGAATGCCGAGCAGATGCCCGCGGTGACCCCGGCGGACGTGACGCTGTCCGACCCCGAGGTCCTCGTCATGCACGCGGCCGTCCCCGAGCGCAAACGACTGCGCGAGGAGGCCGCCCAGCTGGGCGGCGCCTCGACGCTCCTCCATTATCGCGACGACGGCGACGCCGGCATCGACATCACCAAGGCCCACCCGGGCAGCCTGCCGCAGTTCATCACGGGTCGTCCCACCCTGCTGTCGAACATGTTCCGCGACGAGGTGGCCCTCCGCACCGCGCGTTTGGCCGCCGAGCGCATCACGTCGAAGGACGTCGAACTGCGCACGACGCGGGGCCTCGACACCGTGCACCTGGCCATCGGCATGGCGTCGTGGCGCATCGGCGGGGTCAGCTGCACCGCGCCCGTCCTGCTGCGTCCGCTGACGATCCGCCGTCACCACACCGACTTCGACCTGCGGTTGCACGGCCCCTTCCATGTCAACCGCGAACTGGTCACCGCGGCCCGCATCCACTTCGGCGTCGACCTCGACGGCGACGCGCTCGCCGCCCTCGCCTACGACGGCGGCGTGTTCCAGCCGCAGCCCGTCATCGACCGGCTGCGCGCTCTGACGGCGCACGTCCCCACCTTCACGGTGCAGCCGCGGCTCGTGGTCTCGACCTTCGCCGACGTCGCCTCCGACATGGAGCGGGATGCCGTCGACCTCGACCACCCCGTGCTCAACGCGCTCGCGGGTCACCCCGCCGATCGCGAGCGCCTCTCGTTCGTGCGCCCGCAGCCCGACGCCGTCGGCCCCGACGACCGCACGCCCGCCTCGGACCGCCTGATCCTCGACGCGGATGCGGAGCAGGAGGCGGTGCTCGCCCGCATCACCGAGGGGCAGTCGCTGGCCGTCCACACTCTCCCCGGAACGGGCGGCACGCAGACGGTCATCAACGCGGTCGGCGAACTCGTCCGCTCGGGCAAGCGCGTGCTCGTCGTGAGCGCCCGCCGGTCGACCCTCGACGGCGTCCGCCACCGGTTGGCCGGCATCGGCCTGCCCGGCCTCGCAGTGTCGCCGACCCGGCTGCACCGCGACCTCATCCGCGCGATCGCCCGCAACGAGAAGGCCGAGCAGCCCAAGGTCGCCGAGGTGGACGACGCCCTCGTGCGCCTGCGCACCGTGCTGCGCGACTATCGCGCCGCGCTGACCCAGCGCCACGCCTCGGTCGGTGTCTCCCCGCTCGAGGCGCTGCGCGAACTCACGCGCATCGCCGACCACGAGCCGCAGCCGAGCGCCACCACACGCTTCGACCTCGCGACGGTGCAGCGCCTCGCGACGCGCCGCGTCGAGGCCGCGGAAGCTCTCGCGGCATCCGCTCGCCTCGGCGAGTTCCGCATCGGACCCGACGACTCACCCTGGTACGGCGTCGCGTTCTCGACGACCGACGAAGCTCGCGCCGCGCACGCGCTGGCCGGCCGGTTGCACCGCGCCGAGGTCCCCGCGCTCCTCGAGCGCGGCTACGAGCTGATCGGCCAGACGCGGATGCGGCCGTTCACGACCATCGCCGAGATGGGCTCGTACGTGCAACTGCTGCAGGGCATCCGCGCCTCGCTCGACCGCTTCAGCCCCACGGTGTTCGAGCGCCCCCTCACCGACCTGATCGCCGCGCACTCGTCGCGCCGGGACTCGGCGCAGATGACGACGGCCAACCGCAGGCGGCTGCGCCGCCTGTCGAAGGAGTACGTGCGGCCAGGCATGCACGTCACCGACATGCACGAAGCGCTCCTGCGGGTGCAGAACCAGCGCACGCAATGGCAGCAGCTCGTCGATGCCGGCGTCACGCCCGAGATCCCGATCGGTCTCGACGACGTCGCGGCCGCATGGCAGCGGGCGAACGCCGACCTCGCCGACCTCGACCGCGCGCTCGGTCGCACCGAGCCGCTGGCGAGCCTGCCGATCCCGCAGCTGCTGCGGACGCTCGCGGGCCTCGCCGCAGCATCCGACGTCTTCGACAACCTCGTCGAGCGTGCAGCGCTGCGCAGCGAACTCGCGCAGCTCGGTCTCGAGCCCCTCCTCATGGAGCTCTCGACCCGCCACGTCCCCGAGTCCGAGGTGGCCGCGGAGTTCGAGTACGCATGGTGGCGTTCCGCACTCGAGGCCATGCTGCGCTCGGATCGCGCCCTGCTCGGCGCGAACACCACGGTGCTCGACCGCCTCGAGCGCGACTTCCGTCTCGTCGATGAAGCGCACGCCTCGTCGTCGGGGCCCCTGCTGGCCTCGGAACTCGCCAAGCGGTGGCGCATCGCGATCGTCGACGAGCCGCGCGAGGCGGCCTCGCTGAAGTCGGCGCTGCGCGGCGGCACCGCGTCGGCGTCGGAGCTCGTCGCCTCGGCGCCGACCCTCATGCGCGTGCTCGCGCCGGTCTGGCTCGCGTCGCCCTACGAGGTGCCGCACGTGCCGGATCACCCCGAGTTCGACGTCGTCATCATCGCCGACGCGGCCGCGCTGTGCCTCGCCGAGGCGACGCCCGCGCTGCGCCGCGCCCGGCAGATCGTCGTCTTCGGCGACCCGGTGACGCAGAAGCCGACACCGTTCCGGCTCTGGTCGGGACGCGGCGACGACCCGGAGGCGCCCGAGGTGCCGTTCGACGACACGAGCGTCTTCGAGCGACTGAGCGAACTGATCCCCGTCGAGACCCTGACCCGCAGCTACCGCGCCGGGGGAGAGGACCTCGCCGAGCTCGTCAACGACGCGTTCTACGGCGGTGCGATCGGCTCGCTTCCCTGGGCGGGGTCGTACCTCGGTCGCGGCAGCCTCAGCGTCGACTACGTCGAGGGCGGCACGGGCGCGCCGAACCCCGACACGGGGGCCGTGGAGAGCCCGGATGCCGAGGTCGCCCGCGTCGTCACGCTCGTCGTCGAGCACGCGATCAACCGTCCCGCCGAGTCGCTCATGGTCGTCACCGCGTCGGCGCGCCACGCCGAGCGCGTGCGCGCGGCGGTCGCGAGCGCGTTCGCGGGGCGTTCGGACGTCGCCGACTTCGTCGGCCGCGAGACCGCCGAGCCGTTCGCCGTCCTCGGCCTCGAGGAATCGGTCGCCGAGAGTCGCGACCGCGTCATCTTCTCGCTCGGGTTCGGCCTGACCAAGCACGGCCGCGTCCTCAGCGACTTCGGCGACCTGTCCACCGCCGACGGCGAGCGGCTTCTGACGGTCGGCATGACCCGGGCCCGCCGGTCGATGGTGATCGTCTCGTCGATCCGGCCCTCGGCCTTCGACGAGGGACGCCTGACCTTCGGCGCCGCCACCCTCATGGCCATCCTCGGTCGGATCGCTGCCCGCGGGCGCGACGCGCGACTGGAGGACCTCGCCGATCCGCTCACCCTGACCCTCGCGCAGCACCTGCGGAGCCTCGGTGTCTCCGTCGACGTGCACTACCGCGGCGGTCAACTCCCGCTCGTCGCGCAGTACAAGGGCAAGGCCGTCGTGGCCGACATCGACCCCGAGAGCACGCACGACAGCCTGCGCGAGACGCTCCGTCGGCGACCGCAGCTGCTGCGCCGCCTCGGCTGGCACTACGTGCGCGTCCACGCGTTCGACGTCTACAACGATCCCGCCGCCGTGGCTCTCCGCATCGCCGGGGTCCTCGGCGTGCAGCCCGAGACGCCGTCCGCCCCCGGATCCACCCAGCCGATCGATGTCGACTGAGCGCCAGCGCGTCGAGCGGGTGCCGGGGTCCCGTCGTGCGCGGCTGACCCCTGCGCCGGGCACGGACCCGGCCCCCGAGACGCCGAACGGGCCGGACGCGGGGGAACCCCCGGCATCCGGCCCGAACGATGAACGACTGCGGAACGACGTCCCGCCGCACTACTGACGCGTCAGATCGACGGCGACGGCGGTTCGGTCGACCGGCGCGTGGCCGGTGCGGGCGTGCTGCCCTGCTTTTCGAGCAGGTCGCGGATCTGGACGAGCAGCTCGGCCTCGGTGGGGAGCTTCGCCTCCTCCTCGACGACGCCGGCCTTGGCGGCCTGACGCTCCTTCCACTTGTTCATCGGGACGACGAACACGAGGTAGACGACGAGCGCGACGGCGAGGAAGCTGATGATCGCGGTGAGGAGGTTGCCCAGGGGGAAGGTGACCTCGTCCCCGTGCAGACCCCTGAACGTCGGCCCGATGTCGCCGTTCTCCGACGGCTTGTAGAACAGTGCGATGAGCGGCGTGATGACGCTGTCGACGATGGCCGTCACGATGGCGGTGAACGCGCCGCCGATGACCACGGCGACCGCCAGGTCGATGACGTTGCCGCGCATGATGAAGTCTTTGAAGCCCTGGATCACGGCTCCTCCTCCCTCCGCCGGCACGGAGCCGGGGCTACGAACCCGCGGGGGCGGGCGAAGCGGACGCTTCGGATTTCTTCGATGATGTCGAAGAACCCGAGCTTTCGCCAGAGGATGCGGGGGAGCTGGTGCTGCGCGAGTCGGTGCGGTAAAAGCCCGAGCCGTTGAAGGTCACGCCGATCGAGCCGTACTGCTTGCGGACGAGACCGCCGCACTCGGGGCACTCGGTGAGCGCGGCGTCGGAGAACGACTGGACGGTGTCGAAACGGTGGCCGCACGCGGTGCAGGCATAGGCGTAGGTGGGCATGGGACCTCGGGTGACTCAGCGAAGGGGAAGGCGGACGGTGCGGGTGGGGGTGACGACCCCCGAGACGGGCTGGTCGTGCAGTTCGTGCGGGACCTCGTCGACCAGCTCGGAGTCGAAGATGACGGCGTAGACGGGCGGGCACTTCTCCATCGAGCCGATCGTCTTGTCGAAGTAGCCACGACCCCAGCCGAGCCGCATCCCGCTGCGGTCGACGGCAGCCGCGGGGATCACGAGCAGGTCGACGTCGTTCACGGCGACGGGGCTGAGCAGTTCGCCCACGGGTTCGGGCAGGCCGAACATGCCCTCGGCGATGTCGCCCTCGTGCTCGGCGACCGCCCAGTCGAGCAGGCCGTCGGCACGGGTCACCGGCAGGAGGACCCGGATGCCGCGCGCCACCGCAGCGGCGATGAACTCGCGCGTGCCGGGCTCGGTCGTCGTCGAGAGGAAGCAGGACATGGATCGGACGCCGTGGTCGGCGACGAGCGCGTCGAGCTGGGTCCGGATGCCGGCGGCGGCCTCCTCGAGGGCGCCGGCCGAGCGCTGCTGACGGCGTTCGCGGAGCTCGGCGCGCAGCGCGCGTTTCTCGCTGTCCACGGGGCCGGTCATGGTCCGATTGTAAAGGGACGCGCCCGCCGTCCCGGCCGCGTCATATGCAGGACACGACTGATCTGTATGGTGAGATTCATGTCTGCCGAGCGCATCAAAGCCGTCATCCCTGCCGCGGGTCTGGGCACCCGCTTCCTGCCCGCCACGAAAGCCATGCCGAAGGAGATGCTGCCGGTCGTCGACAAGCCCGCGATCCAGTACGTCGTCGAGGAGGCCGTCTCAGCCGGCATCGACGATGTGCTCATCATCCTGGGGCGCAACAAGAACAACATCTCCAACCACTTCGACTCCGTCCCCGAGCTCGAGTCCAACCTCTCGAAGAAGGGCGACCACGAGAAGCTCAAGCGGGTGCAGGACTCGTCGGACATGGCCGACATCCACTTCGTCCGGCAGGGCGAGCCGAAGGGTCTCGGTCACGCGGTGCTGCGTGCCCGTTCGCACGTGGGCGACAGCACGTTCGCGGTGCTGCTCGGCGACGACCTGATCGACGCGCGCGACGTGCTGCTCGAGAAGATGCTCGAGCAGAACAAGAAGACCGGCCTGACCGTCGTCGCGCTCATGGAGGTCTCGCCCGACCAGATCCACATGTACGGCGCCGCCGCCGTCGAGGCGACCGACGAGGAGGACGTGGTCAAGGTCACGGGTCTCGTCGAGAAGCCGAAGAAGGAGGATGCCCCCTCCAACTACGCCATCATCGGCCGCTACGTCCTGACGCCCGGCGTCTTCGATGTGCTCGAGCGCACCGAGCCCGGCAAGGGCGGCGAGATCCAGCTGACCGACGCGCTCGAGGAGCTCGCCTCGACCGAGGGCGTCCTCGGCGTCGTCTTCCGCGGTCGCCGCTACGACACGGGTGACCGTGCCGACTACATCAAGGCGATCGTCCAGCTCGCGGTCGACCGTGAGGACCTGGGCGCCGAGCTCCGGCCGTGGATCAAGGACTTCGCATCGGGTCTGTGAACCCGACGCGTCACTGATGGGCATGGACGGGCCGGTCGTGCGAGCGCACGGCCCGATCTCGATCCGGCTCGTGCGACCGCGTGACGCGAAGACGTTGCAGACCGAGCTCGTGCAGAACCGGTCGTGGCTGCGGCAGTGGGAGGCGACGAGCCCCGACGGTCCGATCTCGCTCGACATGCGCAGCGGGGTGCGCCGGTTGCTGCAGCAGTACCGCGACGGAACCGGTGTGCCCTTCGTCATGGAGTACGACGGCGAGATCGCCGGGCAGTTGAACGTGTGGGGGATCGCCCGCGGGTCGCTGTCGTCGGCGACGATCGGGTACTGGGTGAGTGAGCGCTTCGCCGGCAAGGGCATCACGCCGACCTCGGTCGCGCTCGCGACGGACGTCTGCTTCGAGGACCTGCGTCTGCACCGGATGGAGATCTGCATCCGCCCCGAAAACGCCAAGAGCCTGCGGGTCGTGCAGAAGCTCGGCTTCCGCTACGAGGGGCTGCGGCGGCGCTACATCCACATCGACGGCGAGTGGCGCGACCACTACGCGTTCGCGCTCGTGCGCGAAGAGGTCCGGGAGGGCGTCCTCAACCGGTGGTTGGCGGGGCGCGCGCCGCAGGAAGCGGCATCCATCCCTCCGTCAGACCGTTAACCCTCAACCAGAAGTTCAGACACGCCCAGCGGATGCCGGGCCGCACCGCTCCGGCGACATACGGTGAGCGGCATGGGTGAGCAGGTGATGGGTGGCGGGGTGATCGTCCTCGTTGCCGTCCTCTTGTGGCTGTTGTACCTCCTGCCCTCGTGGCACAGCCGGTACCAGTACCAGGCTGCCGAACGGAACGCCGTGCGTCTGAACCAGGCTCTCCGTGTCCTCGCCGAGACGAGCGAGACCCCCGGCGAGGTGCGCCTCGAGCTCAACGCGCGCACCGCGCTCGCACAGCAGCGCCTCGCGCGTCGTGTGCAGGCCGAGCAGGAGAGCGTCGGCCTCGAGGCCGCACGCGCCGAACTGGCTGCCGCGAAGGCGCAGGCCGCGCTCGACCGCGAGCTCGCGAAGGCCGACCGTCGTCGTGCGGTCGCCGACGCCGAGGCGGCACGCGAGAAAGCCCGAGCGGATGCCGCCATCGCCCGCGAGCGTGCCATCGCGGAGGCCGCTGCGGCCCGAGCGCTGCCGGCGGCACGGCGTGCGCGCGCACGTCGTCGCGTGCGGCTGACCGCGACCATCCTGGGCATCCTGGCCGTCGTCGCGGCCGGTGTCGGGAGTTACCTCGGCGCGATCGGCGCCGGGTGGACCCTGCTCGCCGTCGGAGCCGTCGTCGCGGCGTCGAGTCTGCTCGTGCTCGCGCGCATGAACACCGTCGCGCGACGCGCGGCATCCCGCGTCCTCCCCGCCGAGGTCGTGCGTGCGCCGGGCGCCGTGCAGGACGTCGCACTCGAGTCCGACCGCGCGGAGTGGACGCCGCGCACCCTTCCGCGACCGCTCACCGCCTCGGCGGGCTCCCGCGCCGCGGCCGTGCTCGACGCGTCCGAGGCGCGTGAGGCGTTGCGTCAAGCGGCCGTCGAAGAGGCGATGCGCGAGCGTGCCGCGCAGGCCGCGCCGCCGTCGATCGACACCGTCCGTCGCACCCGTGCGGCCGAGGTCGCCTTCGCCGGACCGGCCGACGACGACCGCATCGAGGCGCACGTGCGGGAGCTGCTCGCACGCCGCGCATCGGGGCAGTGAGACCCCGCCTCGCGTTCGAGCGGCCCGTTCGGTCGTGGTAATGTTGAGGCTTCCGGGCCTGTGGCGCAGTTGGTAGCGCGCTTCGTTCGCAATGAAGAGGTCAGGGGTTCGAATCCCCTCAGGTCCACCACCGGAAAGACCCCCGCTCGCGGGGGTCTTTCGCTGTCTCTGGCGCTCTCAGTCCGGCAGGCGGACGGCTGCGCGCGCGGCGTCCAGCTCGGCGGCGCGCCGTGGTCATCCCCGTGACGGACAGGTACTTCGAGAGGTACATCCGTCCCAATCGCCCCCGCGCCGCCCCGTAGACGAGCAGCTGCGCACGCGAGGCGCCGGGGAAGAGCTCGGCCTCGGTGAACAGCAGCCGCGTCATCGCGACGTCGGCCGCGGGGTCGCCGCACGCGGTCGACTGCCAGTCGATCGTCGCGATGCCGCCGCCCGCCGTCAGACCGCCGCGGGCTCGCGCCTGCCGGCAGCCAGCCGCTCGGCCGCGTAGGCCTCGGCCGCGTCGAGCGGGGTGACCCCGCGTGCGGCGGCGTCGTCGAACAGCCGGCGCAGGGTGTCGCCGATACCGTCGATGCGGGTCGCGATCTCGTCGCGGTGACCGGGCGTCCGCGCCTCGACGTCGAGGTAGATGACGCCGCCGGCGTTCGCGACGAAGTCGGGGGCGTAGAGGATGCCGCGGTCGGCCAGGCGTGCGGCGCCCGAGCGGTCGGCGAGCGGGTTGTTCGCGGGTCCGCAGACGGCCTTCGCCGCGAGCGCGTCGATGACGTCGTCGTCCAGGACGCCGCCGATGCCGGCCGGGACGAACACGTCCGCCGGCACGAGGTGCTCGGTGCCGGGCTCGACCCACGTCGCGCCGAGCTCCGCCGCGAGCGACATCTTCGCCGGGTTCACGTCGGTGACCGTGAGGAGCGCGCCCTCGCCCGACAGGCGCACGGCGAGCCGGCTGCCCACCTGGCCGAGGCCCGAGATCGTGATGCGGCGGCCGGCCACCTCGGGGGACCCCGCGACGCGTTCGAGCGTCGCGCGAAGGGCGGCGTACACGCCGCGGCTCGTGGGACCGGCAGGCTCGCCCGAGCCGCCGACCGAGTCGGGCAGGCCCACGACGTGCGCCGTGCGCTCGCTGACGACGAGCATGTCCTCCGTCGTCGAGCCCACGTCCTCCGCCGTCCGGTACAGGCCGCCGAAGGACTCGACGGCGTCGCCGAGGTCGAGGAAGGCCGCGCGTCGACGCTCGGCGTCGAGGGCGTCGCCTTCGCGCAGCGCGATGACCGACTTGCCGCCCCCGGCATCCAGCCCCGCAGTCGCGTTCTTGAGCGTCATCGCGGCCGACAGCCGCAGCGCGTCGCCCATCGCATCGGACCAGTGCGGGTAACGCCACAGGCGGGCGCCGCCGAGGGCGGGGCCGAGCGCCGAGGAGTGCAGGGCGACGGTGACGACGAGTCCGCTGCGCCGACCCGTGATCACCTCCACGCGTTCGTGGGTGAGATCGGGCAGGGGCAGGGTGTGCGTCATTGCATTCCTTCTCGGCGGGCCTTGTGGGCGCTGCGGTGCGGATGCCGCCGATGTGCGGCATCCGTCATCATTCTGCCTCGCATATCGCTCGACGCCTAGGCTGTCGACCATGCAGACCGAGCGGTACTCCCACGGCCACCACGAGAGCGTGCTGCGGGCGCACACCTGGCGGACGGCGGAGAACTCGGTCGGGTACCTGCTGCCGCACCTGCGGCCCGGCGCCTCGCTCCTTGACGTCGGCGCGGGCCCGGGCACGATCACCGTCGACCTGGCGCGTCGCCTCGCCCCCGGCCGGGTCGTCGGCGTCGACGCGTCGGCCGACGTCGTCGCCCAGGCGCAGGCCCATGCCGCGGCCGAGGGCGTCACGAACGTCACCTTCGCGACCGCCGACGCCTACCGCCTCGACGCCGCAGACGGATCCTTCGACATCGTGCACACGCACCAGCTGCTGCAGCACCTCGCACGTCCCGTCGACGCCCTGCGCGAGTTCCGTCGCGTCGCGGGGCCGGACGGGCTCGTCGCCGCGCGCGAGGTCGACTACGCGGGCATCATCATCCACCCCCACATCCCCGCGCTCGACGACTGGCTCGACCTGCTGCTGCGGATGGGGCGCACCAACGGCGGTGAGCCGTCGGCGGGACGACGCCTCAAGGCGTGGGCGCGCGCGGCCGGGTTCGCCGACGTCGCCGTGAGCGCGTCGACCTGGCTGTTCGAGACCGACGAGCAGCGGGCCTGGTGGGGCGGGTCGTGGGCCGACCGCGCCCTGCACTCCTCGTACGCCGACCACGCGCTCGAGCAGGGCATCGCCGACCGTGCCGACCTCGAACGCATCTCGGCGGGGTGGCGCGAGTGGGCCGCGTCCGAGGACGGCTGGCTGCTCATGCCCCACGGCGAGATCCTGGCGAGAGGCTGACCCCGTGACCGACCACCTCAGCGCGCGCAGCCGCCTCGTGCACGACGCCCCGCGGGCCGCCGGCATCCCGGGGGAGATCGTCGTCCTGCCCGACGCCGCTTCCACCGCGGCGCTCGCCGCCGCCGCCCTCGGCGTCGAGGTCGGCGCGATCGCCAACAGCCTCGTGTTCCAGTGCGACGGTGCGCCCCTGCTCGTCATGACCAGCGGCGCCCACCGCGTCGACACCGCCGCCCTCGCCGCGCGCCTCGGGCGAGGGAGGATCAGCCGGGCGACGCCCGATCAGGTGCGCGAGGCGACCGGCCAAGCCATCGGCGGCGTCGCACCCACCGGGCACCCCGCGCCGCTCGAGACCCTCGTCGACGAGGACCTCGCCCGCTACCCGCAGATCTGGGCGGCCGGCGGCACCCCGCACACGGTCTTCCCGATGACGTTCGACGAGCTCGTGCGCCTCACCGGCGGCCGGGTCGTCTCCGTCGTCTGAGGACCGGCCGTCACCCTCACGTGTGGATGAGCTCGCGCCAGTTCAGCGGCACGCGGCCGCGGGGCCCGGGGGAGGGTTGATCGGCGGGGTGGCTGGTCGGCGGCGCCAACTCGGGACCCTCGAACATCGCCTCGTCGACGTAGTCCCAGTACCAGTCCTCGCCGGGCTCGAAGCTCTGCACGAGCCGGTGCCCGGTCTCGCGGAAGTGCGCCGTCGCGTGCTGCCCGGGCGACGTGTCGCAGCATCCCACGTGCCCGCACGACGCGCAGCGGCGCAGGTGCACCCAGAAGCCCTCGTGCTCGTCGCACTCCCGGCAGCCGCTCCCCGACGGGGCGGCGTTGGTGTCGATGTCGGAGCTCATCCGGTTCCTTCCGGTCAGTAGGCGAGGGCGCGGTGGACGGAGGCGACGGCGCTCGACCCCTCGCCGACCGCGGCGGCGACGCGCTTCATGGATCCGCGGCGGACGTCGCCGGCCGCGAACACCCGCGGTGCCGACGTCTCGAACGGCAACGGCTCCCGCCCGAGGTCCCGCCACTGCGCGATGGACTGCACGGCGACGTCGGTCCCGGTGCGGATGAAGCCGTCGGTGTCGCGATCGAGCGTCGGCAGCCACGAGGTGGCCGGGTCCGCCCCGATGAAGCAGAACAGGCCGCGGGCATCGACCGCGCCGGCCGAGTCGATCGTGACCGATTCGAGCGTCTCGCCGCCGTCGAGTCCGGTGACGTGGGATGCCGTGTGCACCCGCACGCGCGGATCCTCGGCCAGCCGGTCGGCGAGGTAGCTCGACATGCGCGCGCGCAGGTCGCCACCGCGCACGACGAGGTGCACCGGCGACCCGTGCGCGGCGAGGTAGAGGGCCGCCTGACCCGCCGAGTTCGCTCCGCCGACCACGACCACCGGCTTGCCCTGCACCTGCCGGAGCTCGAGGGGTGTCGCGGCGTAGTAGACGCCCGAGCGCTCGAAGTCCTCCCACCGGTCGAGGGCCAGGCGCCGGTACGCGGCGCCGGAGGTGACGATCGCGCTCCGCGCGCGGATCACGCGGCCGTCGGCGAGGGTCACATCGAGAAGGTCCGCACCGACCTGGTCGAGGGCGACCGCCTCGCACGGTGCGTACACCCGCACGCCGAACTTCAGCGCCTGCAGCACCGCCTGCCCGATGAGGTCGCCGCCGCTCACACCGAAGGGGAACCCGAGGAAGTTCTCGATGCGCGACGTGGATGCCGCCTGCCCGCCCGGGGCGACGGCGTCGAGGAGGACCGTGCTGAGGCCCTCGGAGGCGCCGTAGATCGCGGCGGCCAGTCCCGCGGGCCCGCCGCCCACGACGACGAGGTCCACGATCTCGTCGGACTCGGCCTGGTAGCTGAGTCCGAGGCGCTCGGCGACGAGGCCGGGGGTGGCGCGGGGGATCGGCTCGCCCTGGACGTAGGCGACCGGAAGGTCGTCAAGTGCCATGTCGTGCCCGTCGAGGGTCGCGAGGTCGTCGGGGGCGACGGCCACCGCCTTGTGGACGAGGTCGAGACGTTCGGCGAAGCGCCGGAGCGACAGGAAGTCGTTCGAGGTCGTCGTCCCGACGAATTTCAGGGTCATCGCGGCCGGACCCGTGCGCAGGGATTCCCGTCGGGCCCACAGCGCGTGCAGGATCACGTCGCAGAGCTCGTCGTCCTCGCTCATGATCTCGCGCAGGGCGGCGCGCGAGAGCCGGTGCACGCGACCCGCCTGCGTCACCCGCGCCGACAGGAACGCGCTCTGACCGTTGAGGATGCCGAGCTCGCCGGCGAACCGACCGGGACCGACCGTCGTGATCACCGCTTCGCCGACCCATCGGAGGGCGTCGCGGACGATCTCGACCTCGCCGCTCTCGACGAAGATCAGGTCGTATCCCGCCTCGCCGGTGCGGAAGACGTAGTCGCCGACCTCGACGTCCTGCGGGACGGCTGCCGCGATCAGTCGGCGCCAGTGCGCGTCCGACAGGTCGGGCGACATCATGGCGTCCATCGCGGTGGGAGCGGTTTCTTCGGCCATGCCGATCAACCTACCGACCCGCCGGTGCGACCGGCTCGTCGGCGTTCGATTGCACGGCGCGGATGAGCGACTGCGCGTCGTACGGTCCGGTGTGCCGGCGGCCGTTCACGAAGAAGGTCGGCACCGAGCGGATGTTCATCGCCTCGGCGTCGAACATGTCGTCGCGGACGCGGCTCGCGACGTCCGGCGCCGTCAGGTCGCGTTCGAACCGCGGCACGTCGAGCCCCAGCGTGACAGCCAGCCGCACGATGTCGGAGGGCAGCTGGTTGTCCTGGTCGGCGAACAGGCCCCGCTCGAACTCGAAGAACTTGCCCTGCTTCGCCGCCGCCTCCGACGCCTCGGCGCCCGCGAGCGCGTTGGGGTGCTGCTCGGTGAGCGGCGCGTGCCGCCACACGTAGCGCAGGTTCGGGCCGAGCTCGGCCATGACCTCCTGGATCGACCCCGACGCCTTGAGGCAGAAGCCGCACTGGAAGTCGCCGTACTCGACGATCTCGTAGGGCGCGTCGAGAGGGCCGAAGATGTGATCGCGCCGCGGGTCGACCGGGCGGACGAGGGTCTGCCCGACCTCCTCCTCGGGGTGGCGCGCATCCGCGACGCGGAAGACCAGTGCGCCGAGGGCGAAGGCCAGGACGGATGCCGCGAGCACCCCCACGCGCGCCTCGTTCTGCGCGTCGGGGTCCTCGATCGCGAGGTCGATGATGAACAGCGAGATGGTGAAGCCGATGCCGGCGAGGGCCGCGCCGCCCGCGATGCGGTCGAGCGAGAGCCCGGGACCGAAGTCGCCGATGCGGAGGGCTTTCAGGACGGCGGTCGACCCCCAGATGCCGGCGAACTTGCCGACGACGAGGCCGACGACGATGCCCCAGGTGAGCGGCGACATCGCGGCCGCTGCGAGGATCTCGGGGCTGAGCGTCACGCCCGCGTTCGCGAGCGCGAACAGCGGCAGGATCACGTAGGCGACGTACGGCGCGTACGCGGTCTGCAGCCGCTCGTTGATCGAGATCGACTCGCGGAGGCTGTTCGCCGCCGCGCGGGCGTACTCGGTGCTCGGCGACTGCGGGAAGGTGCGGGCGAGCTCGAGCGCGTGCTCGACGTCGCGGCGGTCGGGGCGGTAGACGGGGACGAGCAGCGCGATGGCGACACCGGCGAGCGTCGGATGCACGCCCGAGGCGAGGAAGGCGAGCCACACGACGATCGCGAGGGTCGCGTAGATCGGCCCGCGCCCGCGGCGGAGGTACCGGACGAAGTAGATCCCGACGAGGCCGACGGCGGCGACGAGCAGCGGCATCGGGGTGAAGGTGTCGGTGTAGACGAGGGCGATGATGCTGAGCGCCCCGATGTCGTCGACGACGGCCAGGGCGAGCAGGAACACGCGCAGGCGCCCCGACCCCCGCGGCCCGATGAGCGCGAGGGCGCCGACGAGGAAGGCGGTGTCGGTCGAGATGACGACGCCCCAGGCATCCGCGTTCCCCGTGGGGCCGGCGATGAGGACGAACAGCAGCGCGGGCAGGGCGAGGCCGGCGACGGCGGCGACGACGGGCACGACGGCGCGCGACCAGCTGGTCAGCTCGCCGATCGCGAACTCGCGCCGCACCTCGAGGCCGACCGTGAAGAAGAAGATCGCCATCAGGGCGTCGTTCACGAGCGCGTGCAGCGTGAAGTCGAGTCGGATGTCACCGAGCCGGATCGACAGGTGCGTCTCCCAGAAGCCGTGGTAGGTGCCGGACGACAGGTTGGCCCACACGATGGCGGCGGCCGTCGCGATGAGCAGCAGCAGTGCGCCCGTCCGGGCGCGTCCCATCCTGCCGATGTGGTCCGCGATCGAGGCGAGCTTGCGCGCCATGCATCCTCCGGGGTTCGAGTCGGACCTCAGTCTCCACCCGAGCCGGGGGAGCTGTCAGCCGGTGCGCGTGACGATCTCGTGACACACGACGGCCGCTGCCGCCGACCACGCCTGCGGTCGGCACGCCGCCGGATACGGGGCCGGCACGGTGACGTCGCTCGCGGCGTCGCCGGCGTGCAGCTCCGGCATGCGGTACCCGAACGCCTCGGCGGCGGCGAGCATTCCGTCGACGAGCACGGCGGCGTGCCGGTGCAGTCCGGCCTCCGCCATGCCGCGCGCGACGATGGCCGTGTCGTGCGCCCACACACTCCCGCCGTGATAGCTGAGCGGCCAGTAGCCACCGGCATCCGTCGACATGGTCCGCAGGCCGAAACCGGACGACATCGACGGTCCGACGAGCAGATCGGCGACGGCGCGTTCCTCTTCCGGGTCGAGGATGCCGGTGCCCAGCAGGTGTCCGGCGTTCGAGGTCAGCGTGTCCACCGGACGGCCGTCGCGATCCAGCGCGATCGCGGGGTAGCGGCCCTCGGGCGTCTCGACCCAGAAGCGATCGCGGAACCGTGTGCGCAGCTCCGCCGCCCAGGCGCGCAGCCGCTCAGCCCCGTCCTCCTCCAGCGCGTCGAGCAGGTCGGCGGCCTTCACCGCCGCCTCGTAGGCGTAGCCCTGCACTTCGGAGAGGGCGATCGGCCCGGCGGCGAGGGAACCGTCTCGCCATTGGATCGAGTCGCCGGAGTCCTTCCACCCCTGGTTGGAGAGGCCGTGGCCGGTCTCGTCGACGTAGTCGAGGAAGCCGTCGGCGTTGGCTGCGGCGATCATCCAGTCGAGCGCGTCGTGCATCGTCGGGAGCAGATCCCGCACGTCGGCCACCGGCATCCCGGCGGCGTGCGCCTCGGCGAGGAGCGTCACCCACAGCGGGGTCGCGTCGACCGTGCCGTAGTAGAGCGGCGGCAGCGAGATGCCCTCGCCGGGCATCGTGAGCGTGCCGGCCCGCAGCTCGTGCGCGATCTTGCCGGGTTCCTCGGCCGTCTCTGGGTCGGCCGTGCTGCCCTGCAGGCGACCGAGGACGCGCAGAGTGGATGCCGCCATGCCCCGGTCCACGGGCAGGAACAGCCGTGCCGCCCACAGCGAGTCGCGCCCGAAGAGCGCGAAGAACCAGGGCGCGCCGGCGGCGAAGAACTCGTCTGCGCTGCCGGGAAGCGTCAGTCGCAGGGCATCGAGGTCGTCGAGGGCCTGCCGCAGCCAGCGGTGCAGGCGGGGATCGGCGCCCGGGGCCTCGGGCACCACCCAGCCGGCAGCGCGCGACGTCCCGCGCACGACGAGCGACGGGTCGTCGAGGTCGAGGCGCCACGAGACGGTCATCCGGGCCCGCGGCGGGCACTCCAGGTGCCAGGTGAGGACGATGTCGTCCTCGGATGCCGCGACCTCCGCTCCGGGAGCCGACAGCCGCATCGACGCGTCCCCGGCCGTGATCTCGACGGCGTCGCCCGCGAGGGCGCGGTCGACCGCCGCGGCCGGCGCGGCTCCCGACTTGACGTCCTGCATCGAGGTCGCGTCGGGGGTGACGGCGACCTCGAGGACGAGCGGCACCCGCTCGTCGAGGTGCGAGACGAGCGTGAACTCCTCCGTCACCCGGCCGTCCGCGACGATGCGGCGCCGCGTCAGCCGGATCTTCGGGTCGGGCGTGCGGTCGTCCAGGCGTCGCAGCAGCGCTTCGAAGCGCAGGTCGGATGCCTCATTCGCCGACCGTGAGATCCATTCCGGCGCGTGCGTCGCGGCATCCGTCCCGTAGCGCACCCGGGTCGCGCGGACGAACCGGGTGTCGCCGTGGAAGACGCCGTCGATCGCGCCGCTGCCGAGCTCGCCGTCGGCCCGCGACCACACCTGGGTGGGGGCGCGGAGGGCCACGACGGCGTCGGACAGGAAGGGCTGGAGGCCTGCGGTCATCCCTTGACTGCTCCTTCGGAGGTGTTCATGATGCGCTTCTGGAAGATGAAGAAGACGACGGCGACGGGGATCGTCATGAGCGCCGCGGCCGCGAGCTTCAACGGGTACTGCGTGCCCTGGCTCAGCTGACCGGACGACAGGCTCGCCACCCCGCGGGTGAGGGTGAACAGGTCCGGGTCCTGCACCGACACGATGAAGTGGGTCAGCTCATTCCATGATCCCTGGAACGAGAGGATCACGATCGTGATGAGCGCGGGGCGCGCCATCGGCAGGACGACCGACCAGTACACCCGGAACGTGCCGGCCCCGTCGATGCGCGCCTGTTCCTCGACGGATGGCGGGATCGACTCGAAGAAGTTCTTCATGATGAACACCCCCGCCGCGTCGACGAGCGTCGTGCTCGACCGCTTCGTGCACGCGCTGACCGAGCGCGCCGGCGACCGCGGCCTGCGGGTGCTCGTGTACGCGGCATCCGATCAGGACGAGGAGATCCGGCGGATGTCGGAGCTGGTCGACGCCGGCGACGTCGAGGCCGTCGTCGTGACCGGCACGCGGTACGGCGACCGCCGGCTGGCGTGGCTGACCGAGCGCGGCGTGCCGTTCGTTTCGTTCGGCCGCCCGTGGGACGTCGCCTCGCCCGAGGACAGCGCGCACCTCTGGGTGGACGTCGACGGCGCCTCGGGCACGCGCGCCGCGACCGAGCACGCCCTCACCGTCGGACCGCGCGTCGCGTTCCTCGGCTGGCCCGCGGGGTCGCCGACGGGTGATGACCGGGAGCGGGGGTGGCGCGAGGCGATGACGGATGCCGGTGCCCGCCCCGACCTGCGCCTGTCGGCGGAGGAGCGGGTCGCCCAGGCGCGGGAGCAGGTCGCGGAGTTGCTGGCGACGACGGCAGTCGACGCGATCGTGTGTGCGAGCGACACCCTCGCCGTCGGCGCGCACGTCGCCGCCGTCGCGGCGCAGCGGCCGGACGTGCTCATCATCGGGTTCGACAACACCCCCGCGGTCGAGGCCCTGGGCCTGTCGAGCGTCGAGCAGCTGCCCGAGCTGGTCGCCGCGGGCACCCTCGACCTGCTGATGGGCAGCGGTGGCCGCATCGAGCGCCGCGCCGCGGGGGACGGCGAGGGGCACGTGCTGGTCCAGCCGCGCCTCGTCGTCCGCTGAGGCGCGGGCGCGCTACCGGCTTGCCCGGCACCAGCCGAGGAGTTTTCGCGCGCCGGCATCGGATTCCGGACGGGTTCGGCCCACCCGCACCGATTTCTCCGCGGTTGTAGCCGAGCAGAGAAGTGAGGGAGTCCGGACGGACGGCGCCGGCTGGGGCGGTGATCAGACGGACGTGGCGGCACCTACCGCGGAGGATCGGTCTGTGGGGGCGGGGATAGCGGTGGGTCCGGCCAGTTGGGAGGATCTGTCCTCGGTTGATGCCGGGCCGGGCGGGGGAGCGGGCGGCGGTTACCGCCGCCCGATGCGGCGGGAGAGCTCGGCGGCCGCCTCGGCGGCGAGGGTCGCGAGGTGCTCGGGGTCGGCGGCGGCACCGTCAGGCCAGGTGATGGCGAGGGCGGCGGCGGGCCAGTCCGCGTGGTCCCGGACGGCGACGCCGACCGAGCGGAAGCCGAGCGTCACCTCGCCGTCCTCGCTCGCGTGCCCGGCGGCGCGGGTGTGCCGCAGCAGTTCGCGCAGTTCGGCAGGGCGGCCGGGTCCACGACCCGTGCGCTGGGGGGAGAGGGATGCCGCATCCGGGAACAATGCGCGGACCTGCTCGCGGGGGAGGGCGGCGAGCATCGCGCGCCCCGTCGCGGTGAGGTGCGCGGGGAGGCGCACGCCGACGTCGGTGATGAGCGTGGGCCGTCGCGGTGCGCGCTCCTCGACGATGTAGAGGACGTCGCGGCCCGTCATGACGGCGAGGTGCGCACTCTCGCCGGCGCGGTCGGCAAGCTGCGCGACGATCGGTCGGCCGAGGCGGGCGAGGGGCTCCTGCCGCGCGTACCCGCCGGCGAGCTCGAACGCGGCGGTGCCGAGTCCCCAGCGCCGGTCGCCCTCGAGGTGCACGACGAACCCGTGCGCGGTCATCGCCGCGAGCAGGTGGTAGATGCTCGACCGCGGGATGCCGAGATGGCTCGCGATCGTCTGCGCCGCCACCGGCCCGCGCTGGTGCGCCAGGAAGCTCAGGATGCGGAGCGTCTGATCCGCGGCGGGGACCTGCGGCTTGTGCGGGGTCGGCGGCTTGTCTGGGATCGGCGCCCGTGGCTTGTCTGGGATCGGCGCCCGCGGCTTGTCTGGGATCACAGACACAGGATGCCACGCGCGCCACCTGCCGGGGCGGCGCAGCCGATGGAATCGGACCATGCCCGTCCTCACCACCGTCACCCTCGGCGACGCCCCGCTCACACCCGCCGAGGTCGTCGCCGTCGCCCGGCACGACGCGCGCGTCGAGGTCTCCGACGCCGCGCTCGCCCGCACGGCCGAGACCCGCGCCCTCATCGAGCGCCTCGCCGACGACCCGCAGCCGCACTACGGCATCTCGACCGGCTTCGGCGCGCTCGCGACGACGTTCATCGTCCCCGACCGGCGCCGCCAGCTGCAGGCGAGTCTCATCCGCTCGCACGCGGCGGGCACGGGACCCGAGGTCGAGCGCGAGGTCGTCCGCGCCCTGCAGCTGCTGCGCCTGCAGACCCTCGCGACCGGTCGCACCGGCGTCCGCCCGGTCGTCGTCGACACGTACGCGGCGATGCTCAACGCCGGTATCACCCCGATCGTGCACGAGTACGGCTCGCTCGGCTGCTCGGGCGACCTCGCCCCGCTCTCGCACATCGCGCTCGCCGCGCTCGGCGAGGGACCGGTCCGCACGGCGGACGGCACGCGGACGGATGCCGCCGAGGCACTGGCGGCCAGCGGCATCCGTCCCCTCGTGCTCGAGGAGAAGGAGGGTCTCGCCCTCATCAACGGCACCGACGGGATGCTCGGGATGCTGGCGCTCGCCCTCGCCGATCTCGACACCCTGCTCGCGACCGCCGACCTCGCCGCCGCTCTCTCGGTCGAGAGCCAGTTGGGGACGGATGCCGTCTTCGCGGCCGACCTCATGGCGCTCCGCCCGCAGTCGGGGCAGGCGGTCTCGGCCGCGCACCTACGGCACGCACTCGCCGACTCGCCGATCGTCGCGAGCCACCGCGACCCGGCCGTCTGCACCCGCGTGCAGGACGCCTACTCGCTGCGCTGCTCGCCGCAGGTGCACGGCGCCGCCCGTGACACCCTCGACCACGCCCGCACCGTGGCCGAACGCGAGCTCGCGTCGGCCGTCGACAACCCCGTCGTGACCCCCGATGGCCGGGTCGAGTCGAACGGCAACTTCCACGGTGCGCCCGTCGCCTACGTCCTCGACTTCCTCGCGATCGCGGTCGCCGATGTGGCCTCGATCTCGGAGCGCCGCACCGACCGCGCGCTCGACCGCTCGCGCAGCAACGGGCTGCCGCCGTTCCTCGCCGACGAGGTGGGCGTCGACAGCGGCCTCATGATCGCGCAGTACGCCGCGGCGGGGATCGTCTCGGAGCTCAAGCGCCTCGCCGTGCCGGCATCCGTCGACTCGATCCCGTCGTCGGCGATGCAGGAGGACCACGTGTCGATGGGCTGGGCCGCCGCCCGCAAGCTGCGTCGCGCGATCGACGGGCTCGCCCGCGTCCTCGCGATCGAGGTGGTGACGGGATGCCGCGCCCTCGACCTGCGCGCTCCTTTGCAGCCCGCGCCGGTCACCGGCGCCGTGCGCGACCTCGTCCGCACGGTCGTCGAGGGACCGGGACCCGACCGCTTCGTCGCCCCCGACCTCGAGGCCGTGACGCAGCTCGTGGTGTCGGGCGAGATCGCCCGCACCGCATTCGGACCAGCCGTCGGGCGGACATCCGCCGTCGCGCGGACGAATCCCCCCGAAACCGTCCGCTCGAGCGCAGATCTCCGCTCGAGTGCCGCACCGTTCGAAGGAGAACAGGCATGACCGACACGACCACGACCCGCACCGTCCGCGCGGCGCGAGGCGCCGAACGCACCGCGAAGAGCTGGGGCGCCGAGGCGGCCAAGCGGATGCTGATGAACAACCTCGACCCCGAGGTCGCCGAGCACCCGGAGGACCTCGTCGTCTACGGCGGGACGGGCAAGGCCGCCCGCACGTGGGAGGCGTACGACGCGATCGTCCGCACGCTCGACGAGCTGGAGCCCGACGAGACGCTGCTCGTGCAGTCCGGCAAGCCGGTCGGCGTGTTCCGCACGCACGAGTGGGCGCCGCGGGTGCTCATCGCCAACTCGAACCTCGTCGGCGATTGGGCGACGTGGCCCGAGTTCCGCCGGCTCGAGCACCTGGGCCTGACGATGTACGGCCAGATGACGGCGGGGTCGTGGATCTACATCGGCACGCAGGGCATCCTGCAGGGCACGTACGAGACGTTCGCCGCCGTCGCGCGCTCGCTCGGCCGCGACTCGCTCGCCGGGACGCTCACCCTCACGGGCGGCGCGGGCGGCATGGGCGGCGCGCAGCCGCTCGCCGTCACGATGAACGGGGGAGCGGTCCTCGTCGTCGACGTCGACGAGTCGCGCCTGCGCCGACGCGTGGAGCACGGCTACCTCGACGAGCACACCGCCGATCTCGATGCGGCCGTCGAGCGGGCGCTCGCGGCGAAGGCGGCGGGGGAGGCGCGCTCGATCGGCGTCGTGGGGAACGCGGCGGACGTGTTCCCGGAGCTGCTGCGCCGCGGCATCCCGATCGACATCGTGACGGACCAGACGAGCGCGCACGACCCGCTCGCGTACCTGCCCTCGGGCGTCGCGTTCGAGGAGTGGAAGGCGCAGGCTTCCGCCGATCCCGAGGGGTTCACCGAGCGGTCGCGGGCGTCGATGGCGCGGCACGTGAAGGCGATGGTCGGGTTCCAGGATGCCGGGGCTGCCGTCTTCGACTACGGCAACTCGATCCGCCGCGAGGCCGAGCTCGGCGGGTACGACCGCGCGTTCGCGTTCCCCGGGTTCGTCCCCGCCTACATCCGTCCGTTGTTCGCCGAGGGGAAGGGGCCGTTCCGGTGGGTGGCGCTCTCGGGCGACCCGGAGGACATCGCGAAGACCGACCGCGCCGTTGCGGAGCTCTTCCCCGACGACACCGCGCTGCACCGCTGGCTCGAGAAGGCCGGTGAGAAGGTGCATTTCGAGGGCCTGCCCGCCCGCATCTGCTGGCTGGGCTACAAGGAGCGCCACCTCGCGGGCCTGAAGTTCAATGAAATGGTCGCCTCGGGTGAGCTGTCGGGTCCGATCGTGATCGGCCGAGACCACCTCGACGCGGGGTCGGTCGCGAGCCCGTACCGCGAGACCGAGGCGATGGCCGACGGCTCGGACGCGATCGCCGACTGGCCGCTCCTGAACGCGCTCCTCAACACGGCGTCGGGGGCGGCGTGGGTGTCGATCCACCACGGCGGCGGCGTCGGCATCGGGCGTTCGATCCACGCCGGGCAGGTCACCGTCGCCGACGGCACGCCGCTCGCGGCCGAGAAGCTCGCGCGCGTGTTGGTGAACGACCCCGGCACGGGCGTCATGCGCCACGTCGACGCCGGGTACGACCGTGCGAAGGAGGTCGCCCGCGAGCGCGGCCTGACCGTCCCCATGCTGGACGCGTGAGATGGCGACGCTCCTCACCGGCATCGCCGAACTGACGACGAACGCGGATGCCGCGGCCCCCGCCGCGACCATCGCCGACGCCGCCCTCCTCGTCGACGAGGGCCGGGTCGCGTGGTTGGGCGCCGCCTCCGACGCCGAGACTGCAACGGCGGCCCGAGACAGCGGTCCGTCGCCGACGTCTCGGGCTGCGGGTGCAGTCTCGCGGTCGGAGGTCGAGGTCACGCGCGTCGACCTCGGCGGACGGGCGGTCATCCCGGGCTTCGTGGACAGTCACACGCACCTCGTGTTCGCCGGGGATCGCGCCGACGAGTTCGAGGCGCGGATGACGGGCGTCCCGTATGCCGCGGGCGGCATCCGGCGCACGGTCGCGGCGACGAGGGCAGCCACCGACGACGAGCTCCGCGCCCGCCTCGCGGCCCTGGTGGCCGAACTGCATGCGCAGGGGACGACGACGTTCGAGGTCAAGACGGGGTACGCCCTCACCCTCGACGGCGAGGAACGTCTCGCCCGGCTCGCCGCGGAGGTGACCGACGAGGTCACGTACCTCGGGGCGCATGTCGTCCCCGAGGGAGCCGCCCGCGAGGCGTACGTCGACCTCGTGTGCGACGCCATGCTGGCCGCGGTCCGCCCGCACGTCCGCTGGGTCGACGTGTTCTGCGAGCGGGGTGCCTTCACCGAGGCCGAAAGCGAGCGCATCCTCCGCGCCGGTGCGGCGTCCGGGCTCGGCGTCCGCGTGCACGGCAACCAGCTCGGCGAGGGGCCGGGGGTGCAGCTCGCGGTGCGGCTGGGCGCGGCATCCGTCGATCACTGCACCCATCTGACGGATGCCGACGTCGCGGCCCTTGCGGCGTCGGACACGGTCGCGACACTCCTCCCGGGCGTCGAGTTCTCGACGCGGCAGCCGTACCCCGACGCGCGACGGCTGATCGACGCGGGTGTCACGGTGGCCCTCGCGAGCGACTGCAACCCGGGCTCGTCGTTCACGAGCTCGATGCCGCTCATGATCGCCCTCGCCGTGCGCGAGATGGGGATGACCGTCGGCGAGGCGGTGTGGGCGGCCACCGCCGGGGGAGCGCGGGCGCTGCGCCGCAGCGACGTCGGCCACCTCGGCGTGGGTGCGCACGCGGATCTCGTCGTCCTCGACGCGCCGAGCCGGCGGCACCTGGCCTACCGGCCGGGGGTGCCGCTCGTCCACCGCGTGTACCGCGGCGGCGAGGTGGTCAGTTCCCGCTGACGTCCCGCGGGGTGTCGAGGTTCCAGCGCGCCGGCGGGACAGCCGTCGCGACGTCCCAGTCGTCGGTGTCCCAGACGAAGGTCGCGACGGCGCACGTCGGCATCGCGCCGATCCCGCCGTCCGACAGCTGCTCGGCGAGCACTGTCATCCCCGGGTCGTGCGCGACGACCATGACGTCGGTGACGCCGCTCGCGGCGGCGGTCGCGAGCAGCCGCGAGCCCGGGGCGCCGTACAGGCCCTCATCGGTCTCGACCGAAACGCCGAGCGCGTCGGCGAACGTCTGCGCCGTCGTCCGCGCACGCACGGCGGTCGACGACAGGATGCGGGCCGGTCGCACGCCGGTCGCGGCGAGCCGTCGCGCCATGACCGGGGCGTCCCGCCGCCCGCGGTCGTTCAGCGGACGTTCGTGGTCGTCGAGTCCGGTGCCCCAGTCGCTCTTGGCGTGACGGACGAGGATGAGGGTGATCATGCGAGGGCCCTTCCGGCGAGCAGTTCCAGGACGCAGAGCGCCGCGAGTCGGACGGTGCGGCCGTCCGCGGCATCCGCCGTCGCGTCGACTTCGACGATGTCCGCGCTCACGATGCGACGGTCTCCGGCCGCCGCGCGGACGAGGGAGCGCAGCTCCCACGCCTCGAGTCCGCCGGGGACGGATGCCGGGCATCCCGGCGCGACGGAGCGGTCGCAGACGTCCACGTCGATGTCGAGGTGCACGTCACCGGCGGTGCCCGCGATCGACAGCGCCTGGATCATGACGTCCTCGGCGCCACGGCGCCGGACCTCGTCGAGCGTGATGACCGTGATGCCGAAGTCGGCGGCGCGCTCGGCGTAGGCGACCGAGTTGGCGAAGTCCGCGATGCCGATCTGCACGATGCGCCGCGGGTCGAGACCGTCCTCGACCAGGCGGCGCACGGGGGAGCCGTTCGACACCCCGTCGCGCAGGTCGAAGTGGGCGTCGAGGGTGATGAGCCCCGACGCCCCCGCTCCCTGTGCGGTCGCGTAGGTGACGGAGTTGTCGCCGCCGAGGGCGATCACGAGACCGGATGCCGCGCGCAGCCCGCGGACGCGTTCACGCACGCGCGCCTCGCCCTCGGGTCCGTCAGGGTCGGCGACGTCACCGGCGTCCGCGATCCGGAGCGCCTCGTTCATGTCGACGGGGGGAGGGCCGAGCAGGGTCGGGCTGAATCGGCGCAGCGCCTCGCGCACGGCGGCGGGTGTCGCGTGCGCCCCGGTAGGGGACAGCGACGTGCGGAAGGCGGGCAGGCCGAGGATCGCGGCATCCACCCGCCCGTCCGGAGCCGGCCAGTCCCCGGCGCGCGGCCAGAGCGGATCGACGGAGAGCGCCATGGTCAGGGGAGCAGCAGGTGGGCGACGGTGAAGATCACGAGGCCGGCGAGGGCACCCACGATCGTGCCGTTGAGGCGGATGTACTGCAGGTCGCGGCCGACCTGCAGCTCGATCTTCTGGCTCGTCTCGTCGGCGTCCCAGCGCTCCACGGTGTCGGTGATGATCGACGCGATGTCGTGGCGGTAGCGATCGACGAGGAAGACGGCGGCATCCGCGATGCGCTTGTCGACGCGTTCCTGCAGAGCCGTGTCGGTCGCGAGCCGGTCGCCGAGGTCGCCGAGTGCGGCGGTCACGCGACGGCGGAGCGGGCTGTCCTCGTCGGCGAGGGAGCGCAGCAGGCCGGCCTTCGCGGTGTTCCACGCGTCGGCGGCGAGGGCGCGCACCCGCGGGCTGTCGAAGACGGCGCTCTTCGCGCCCTCGAGTCGGCCGATGGTCTCGGGGTCGTGCTGCAGGTTGTCGGCGAGGCGCTCGAGGTACTGGTCGAGCGCCTTGCGCGCCGGGTGCTCGGGGTCGCGCTGCACGGCCGCGACGAACTTCGTCGCCTCGTGGTAGACGGTGTCGTCCACGAGCCGCATCGCCACCGACGGCACCCAGGACGGCAGACGGCGCGAGACGAGGCCGTCGAACGCCTCGCGGTTCGCGTCGAGCCAGCGGGCGATGCTGTCGACGCCCAGGTCGACCGCGCCGCGGTGGGCGTCGGCATCCACCACCCGCGAGAGCCACGTCCCAAGCGACGGACCCCACGACGGGCTCAGCAGGTGCTCGTGAGCGAGGTCGCTGATGAGATCCTGCACCTCGTCGTCGCTGAGCGCCGTCAGGATGCCGCTGGCCATCGTCGACGCCTCGGCCGCGACGGTCTTCGCGTGGGCCGGGTCCTGCAGCCAGGTGCCCGCGGTCCGCGCGATGTGCGTGGACTCGAGCTTCTGGCGGACGACGCCGCCCTCGAGGAAGTTGGTCTCGACGAACTCGCCGAGCGTGCGACCGATCTCGTCCTTCCGGCGCGGGATGATCGCCGTGTGCGGGATCGGGATGCCGAGCGGATGCCGGAACAGCGCCGTCACCGCGAACCAGTCCGCGAGCGCGCCGACCATGCCGCCCTCGGCCGCCGCGCGCACGTACCCCCAGCCCGAGAGGTCCTTCTCGAGGATGAACGCGATGACGAAGACGATCGCCATGAACAGCAGGGCGCCGAGCGCGACCGCCTTCATGGTGCGGAGCCCGCGATACCGCTGCTGATCAGCGGTGCTCAGCGAGCCGTACGGGATGCGGGCCATTCGGCCATCCTGCCACGGCGCCCCTCACGCGCCGGGGCGACTCACGGCTCGAGCGGACCCAGCCACGCGTTCGCGAGCGCGCCGTGCACCGACTCGGGGTCGGACGGGTGGAACAGACCGGCCAGCACGTCGCGGTAGAGCCGGCTCAGTTCGTTGCGGGTGAAGAACGACGAGCCGCCGGCGACGAGCATCGCCTCGTCGACGACCTGCTTCGCCGTCACCGCCGCGCGGTGCTTGATCGCCGACAGCTTCGGGAACCACATCGCGCCGTGGTCGACGAGGCCGTCGACGTCGGCGGCGAGGGTCTCGACCTGCACGGGCAGGGCGTCGTAGGCGAGGGCCATGTCGGCGACCCGCCACCGGATGTCGGGGTCCTGGCTGTAGGAACGGCCCGTCTTCTTCGAGGTCCGGGCGCGCGCCGTCTCGACCGCGAGGTCGAGGGCACGGCGCGCGATGCCGGTGTACACCGAGGCGAGCAGGATCTCGAATGCGCTGAAGATGCCGAAGACGAGCGGGTCGGGACTCGGACCGACGGGCAGCTTCCGGACGATGCGGTCGGCGGGGGCGACCGCGCCGTGCAGCTCGGTCGTGCGCGACTGGGTGCCCCGCATCCCGAGCGTGTCCCAGTCGTCGCGCGTGACGACGGCGTCGCTGCGCGGAACGAAGCCGAACACGAGCCGCGGGTCGTCGGGGTCGGACGCGTCCAGGCCGTGGAGCCCGAGGTGCGTCCATACCGGCGCGAGCGACGTGAAGATCTTGGTGCCCGTGAAGGCGTACGAGCCGTCGGGCCGGGGCGCGGCATCCGTGTCGCTGCCGAACAGCACGAGGTCGTTGCCGGCTTCGCTGATGCCGAAGGCGAACACCTCGCCCCGGGCGGCGCCCTCCTGCAGGAAGCGCAGGGCGTCGTCGCCCCGGTTGGACATCACCTTCGCGACACCGGTCCAGACGAGGTGCATGTTGATCGCGAGCGCCGTGGCGGGGGCCGCGCCCGCGAGCCGCTGCTGCAGGACGGATGCCTCGCGCAGGCCGAGTCCCGCACCGCCGAGCTCCGTCGGCACGAGGATTGCGAGGTAACCCGCCGCCCGGAGGTCGGCGAGGTCCTCCTCGGGGAACACGTTCTCGGCGTCGACGGCGGCCGCGCGCGAGCGGATGCGCGCGAGCAGATCGTCGGGCAGGTGTGTGGCGACGTCGAAGCTCATGCGCCCAGCCCCCAGGCGGCGACCGCGTCGAGCAGGGCCCGCGCGGCGGCATCCGGAGCATCGCGGTGGGGCGAGTGCCCCGTGCCCGGCACGACGGCCATCGACACGAGCGGGTTCTGCTGCACCTCGGCCGCGAGCGCCCCCGTGAAGATGGAGTACACCGCGGGATCGCCGGCGATGACGTGGGTCGGCACGGTGAGACGGGATGCGGCCTCCCGCACATCCCACGGGGTGTTCTGCGTGCCCGTCGCCTCGACCGCCGAGCGACTCGCCTGCGCGGCGGCGATCGCCTTCAGCTCGACGTCAACGTCGAGCCACCCGGGGTGGGCGGCGCGGACGGCGGCGATCGAGGTGTCGGCGAACGCCTGCTCCTGGCTCGCGCGGACGCTTTCACGGTCCTCGTCGGAGAGGTGGATGGCGGGGTCGACGAGCACGAGGTGGCGGGTCCACGTCGGCGCGTCGGCCGCAGCGACGGTCGCGGCGGCGCCGCCGAGGGAGTGGCCGAGGACGAGGTCCCACGTCCCGTCGTCGGCGGGACGGGTGTGGACGAGGTCGGTCGCGTACGCCGCGATCGCGTAGTCGAGCGCGCGCGGGGCGGTGCCGTGCCCGCGCAGGTCGACGGCCTCGACGTGCCAGCCGGCGTCGGCGAGGGCGACGGCGTATCGCCACATGAGCGCGCCGTTCGAGCCCAGACCGTGGACGAGGAGGGCGTGCCGCGGCGCGCGCGGGTCGCCCCAACCGAGGCGGGGGAGGGTGACGGGTGACGGCATGCTCTCAGCCTAGGACGGGCCCCGGCCCCCGGTGCCGGGCCAGGATGGGGGCATGATCTCCACCGACCTGGCACGCGAGCTGCGCGCGAGCGGCCTGACCTGGCGTCCCCGCTCCGGCGACCGGTTCCAGCTCGACGAGCCCGAGTTCGAGGCCGACGTCTACACCGTCAGCGAGATGACCGTCGAGGCGCGCAGCTATCCGACCGGCGACCTGCTCGCCTTCAACGGCACGACCGAGTGGGCGCTCGACTCGGTCGCGCTCGAGGACGCCCTGTGGCTGCCCTCCGAGGCGCAGCTGCGCGAGCTGCTGCGGGGGACGTTCCGCGCGTTGCGGCGCCTGCCCGACACGCACGAGGTCGAGATCGAAGTGGATGCCGCGCCCCACTGCTTCCGGCATCCCGAACCCGCCGACGCCTACGGTCAGGCCCTGCTGTTCTTGCTCGGGCGGATCCGCTGACCGCGCTCAGGTGATGAGGGGGACCGGCTCGGTGTCGGGGATCGGGCTCGCGTCGCGGCCGCGGAGGTCGGGGAACCCGCGCACGAAGACCGCCGCCACGAGCGCGCCCGCGACGGCGAACGCCGACGCGGCGAAGAAGGCGCCGACCGCCCCCATGCCGTCGATGAGGAACCCCGCGACGGCCGAGCCGGCCGCGGCGCCGATGAGCTGGCCGGTGCCGATCCAGCCGTAGGCCTCGGCGGTCTCGCTGAAGCGGACGCTCGCGCTCGTGATGGCGAACATGACGGCGAGGGCCGGGGCGATGCCGAGGCCCGCGACGAAGAGCGAGGCGCCCATCCACCAGGCGTTCAGGCTGATGATGACGAGGGTGACGCCGACGGCCACGATCGTGAGGCGGCGGGCCATCGCCCAGCGGCCGATCGGGATGTGCCCGAACCCGAGGCCGCCCGCGAGGCTGCCGACGGCGAAGACGGCGAGGACGAGACCCGCCTCGATGCCCTCGTGCCCGAAGGTCGCGACCACGCCCGCCTCGACCGCGGCGCACGCGCCCACGAGGAGGAAGCCGGTCACGGTCGACAGCAGCACGACGGGCTTGCCGAGGACGCGACCGAAGCCGCGGCGGCTGCGGGGGATGCGGACGCGCCCCACCTCGGGCGAGGCGATGAACCAGGCGCACCCACCGATGAGGATGACGACGATCAGCAGGAGCGCGGGGACGGTGCCGACCTGGGTCGCGACGAGGGTGATGACGACGGGCGCGAAGATCCAGATGATCTCCTGCAGGCTCGCATCCAGCGAGAAGAGGGGCGTCAGCTGCCGCGAGGTGACGATCTTCGGGTAGATCGTGCGGACGGCCGGCTGCACGGGCGGGTTGGCGATGCCGGCGATGAAGCCGAACACGATGAACCCCGGCATCCCGAACGGATTGAGGGCGAGGGCGAACACGGCGGCGGCGCAGACGACGGCGGTGAGGGTGAGGACGCGTCGCATCCCCCAGACACCCATCCACCGGCTGGTCACCGGGCCGGAGATCGCCTGACCGATCGACAGTGCGGCGAGGACGATGCCGGCGGCGCCGTACGACCCGGTCGACTGCTCGACGTGGAGGAGGACGGCGAGGCTCGTCATCCCGCTCGGGAACCGTGCCGTCAACTGTGCCGCGATGATGCGCGCGACACCCGGGACGCGCAGGAGTTCCGAGTATCCCGCCACCCGTTCATCGTACCGACCGCCGACGACGTCCGACGGGGGTGCGGGGCCGGCGCGACACGCCGCGACACGCCCGACACGCCGACCGGTCCCGGAATCGGATGTCGGTGGCCCGCTCTAGCGTGCGACCTGTGGACAACCGTCCGAACCCGGGAGGGTTTCGGCCGGAATCCTGGCCTTTTCGACCCCCTTCCGGACCTGCCGGATTGGGGATGAAACGGTGGAGAACTTGTGTTGTACCTGTGGAGGACGGCGGAAAAACTACACGGATGTAACTACTACCCCTTGTGGTGCTTCCCGGTGTCCGTACCCATATGTAGTATTGAGCTCCCGGCGGGCTCCCAGCCTTCCGGCCAATGGATTCACCCCCAGATTTCACACGAGATGGACCCCGCGCGACGGGTTCCGGAGGACGAGAGAGGTTCGACGAATGGCGATCACTGTGTACACGAAGCCGTCCTGCGTGCAGTGCAACGCGACGTACCGCGCGCTGGACTCCAAGGGCATCGACTACGAGGTCCTCGACCTCTCCGAGGACCCGGCGGCGCTCGAGCACGTCAAGTCGCTCGGCTACCTGCAGGCCCCCGTCGTCGTGACCGACGAGGACCACTGGTCGGGCTTCCGTCCCGACAAGATCGACGAGCTCGCCTCGCGCCTGGTCTGAGCGATGAGCGCGGCCGTCGTGACGAACGTGCCGCTGCTCGTCTACTTCTCGAGCGTGTCGGGTAACACCGCACGTTTCATCGAGAAGCTCGGGATGCCGGCACGCCGCATCCCGCTCCACTCCTCCGAACCCGTGCTCCGCGTCGAGGAGCCCTACGTCCTGGTCACCCCCACCTACGGGGGCGGCCAGGGCCGAGGAGAAGAGAAGGGCGCGGTTCCCAAGCAGGTCATCCGCTTCCTCAACGACGAGGGCAATCGGAGCCTGCTCCGCGGAGTCATCTCCGCAGGAAACAGCAATTTCGGCGAGTCGTTCTGCCTCGCCGGGGACATCATTAGCCGCAAGTGTCAGGTGCCGCACTTGTACCGGCTGGAAGTATTCGGCACGCCCGAGGACGTCGACCGCGTGAGCGGCGGATTGGAAGACTGGTGGAAGCTGCAGTGACCGATATGGCCTTCAAGACGGAGGCGCGCTTCGAGGGCATGGACTACCACGCCCTGAACGCGATGCTGAACCTCTACGGCGAGGACGGGAAGATCCAGTTCGACGCCGACAAGCGCGCGGCGCGGGAGTACTTCCTGCAGCACGTGAACCAGAACACCGTCTTCTTCCACTCGCTGAAGGAGAAGCTCGACTACCTGGTCGAGAAGGAGTACTACGAGGGCGCCGTCATCGACGCGTACCCGTTCGAGTTCATCCAGTGGCTCAACGATCACGCCTACGCGCAGAAGTTCCGTTTCGACACGTTCCTCGGCGCGTTCAAGTACTACACGAGCTACACGCTCAAGACCTTCGACGGCAAGCGCTACCTCGAGCGCTTCGAGGACCGCGTCGTGATGACCGCTCTCGCCCTCGCCGCCGGTGACCAGGACCTCGCCACGAAGCTCGTCGACGAGATCCTGTCGGGCCGCTTCCAGCCCGCCACCCCCACCTTCCTCAACGCCGGCAAGGCGCAGCGCGGCGAACTCGTCTCCTGCTTCCTCCTGCGCATCGAGGACAACATGGAGTCGATCGCCCGCGGCATCAACTCCGCGCTGCAGCTGTCCAAGCGCGGCGGCGGCGTCGCCCTGCTCCTCTCGAACATCCGCGAGGCGGGCGCCCCGATCAAGCAGATCGAGAACCAGTCCTCGGGCATCATCCCCGTCATGAAGCTGCTCGAAGACAGCTTCAGCTACGCCAACCAGCTCGGTGCGCGTCAGGGCGCCGGTGCCGTGTACCTCTCGGCCCACCACCCCGACATCATGAAGTTCCTCGACACCAAGCGCGAGAACGCGGACGAGAAGATCCGCATCAAGACGCTGTCGCTGGGTGTCGTCGTGCCCGACATCACGTTCGAGCTCGCGAAGAACGACGAGGACATGTACCTCTTCTCGCCGTACGACGTCGAGCGGGTGTACGGCGTGCCCTTCGGCGACATCTCGGTCACCGAGAAGTACCGCGAGATGGTCGACGACGCGCGCATCAAGAAGACCAAGATCAAGGCGCGCGAGTTCTTCCAGACCCTCGCCGAGATCCAGTTCGAGTCGGGCTATCCGTACATCATGTTCGAGGACACGGTGAACAAGGCCAACCCGATCAAGGGTCGGATCAACATGTCCAACCTCTGCTCGGAGATCCTGCAGGTCAACACGCCGACGACGTTCAACGAGGACCTCTCGTACGACCAGATCGGCAAGGACATCTCCTGCAACCTCGGCTCGATGAACATCGCCCTCGCGATGGACGGCCGCGACCTCGCCGGAACGGTGGAAACCAGCATCCGTGCCCTCAGCGCGGTCAGCGACCAGAGCCACATCCGCTCGGTCCGCTCCATCGAGGACGGCAACGACAAGTCGCACGCCATCGGCCTCGGCCAGATGAACCTGCACGGCTACCTCGCCCGCGAGCACGTCCACTACGGCTCGGAGGAGGGTGTCGACTTCACGAACATCTACTTCTACACGGTGCTGTTCCACGCGCTGCAGGCCTCGAACAAGATCGCCATCGAGCGCGGTCAGGTCTTCGACGGCTTCTGGGACTCGAAGTACGCCTCGGGCGAGTTCTTCGACAAGTACACCGAGCAGGAGTGGAAGCCGGCGACGGCCCGGGTCGAGGAGCTCTTCGAGGGCATCCACATCCCGACCCAGCAGGACTGGCTCGAGCTGAAGGCATCCATCCAGAAGCACGGCATCTACAACCAGAACCTGCAGGCCGTCCCGCCGACGGGCTCGATCTCGTACATCAACAACTCGACGAGCTCGATCCACCCGATCGCGTCGAAGATCGAGATCCGCAAGGAAGGCAAGATCGGCCGCGTCTACTACCCGGCGCCGTTCATGACGAACGACAACCTCGAGTACTACGAGGACGCGTACGAGATCGGCTACGAGAAGGTCATCGACACCTACGCCGCCGCCACCCAGCACGTCGACCAGGGCCTGTCGCTGACGCTGTTCTTCAAGGACACCGCCACCACGCGCGACATCAACAAGGCGCAGATCTACGCCTGGCGCAAGGGCATCAAGACGATCTACTACATCCGTCTCCGTCAGATGGCGCTCGAAGGCACCGACATGACCGAGTGCGTCTCCTGCATGCTCTGACCGGCCGAGATTCGATAGAGGAAGAAGACATGACCCCCGAACCCCTGAAGCTCCTCGGCTCGGTCCAGGCGATCAACTGGAACCGCATCCAGGACGACAAGGACCTCGAGGTGTGGAACCGCCTCGTGAACAACTTCTGGCTGCCCGAGAAGGTGCCGCTGTCCAACGACATCCAGTCGTGGGCGACGCTCACCCCCGAGGAGCAGCAGACCACGATGCGCGTGTTCACCGGCCTGACGCTGCTCGACACGATCCAGGGCACCGTCGGCGCCGTCTCGCTGATCCCCGACGCGATCACCCCGCACGAGGAGGCCGTCTACACGAACATCGCGTTCATGGAGTCGGTGCACGCGAAGAGCTACTCGTCGATCTTCTCGACGCTCGCGTCGACGCCCGAGATCGACGACGCGTTCCGCTGGTCCGTCGAGAACGAGAACCTTCAGAAGAAGGCCCGCATCGTCATGGACTACTACCGGGGCGACGAGCCACTCAAGCGCAAGGTCGCCTCGACCCTGCTCGAGTCGTTCCTCTTCTACTCGGGGTTCTACCTGCCGCTGTACTGGTCGTCGAAGGCGAAGCTGACGAACACGGCCGACATCATCCGCCTCATCATCCGCGACGAGGCGGTGCACGGGTACTACATCGGCTACAAGTTCCAGCGCGGACTCGAGACCCTCGGCCAGGCCGAGCGCGACGAGCTCAAGGACTACACGTTCTCGCTGCTCTACGAGCTCTACGACAACGAGGTGCAGTACACGCAGGACCTCTACGATGGCATCGGCCAGACCGAGGACGTCAAGAAGTTCCTGCACTACAACGCCAACAAGGCGCTCATGAACCTCGGCTACGAGGCGATGTTCCCCGCCACGGTCACGAACGTGAACCCGGCGATCCTGTCGGCCCTGTCGCCGAACGCCGACGAGAACCACGACTTCTTCAGTGGGTCGGGATCGTCGTACGTCATCGGCAAGGCCGTCGCGACCGAAGACGACGACTGGGACTTCTGAGTCACTGACGAAGGCCCCCGGCACTGCTCGCATGAGCGGATGCCGGGGGCCTTCGTCGTTCGCTGCGCGGCGGCCCGTGCGGTCAGTCGTCCTGTTCGTCGGACTCCTGCTCGTCCTTCGTGATGTCGTCGTCGCCGATGTCGCCCTCGGCCTGACTCGGCTTGTCCGCGATGGGATCGCTCATGATGTCTCCTCTCGGGATCAGTTCTCGCTGATGTTGCTCCGCGCCTCCTGGGCGCGGTCGGTCACGGTCCCGGCGGCGTCGGAACCCTCGTCCTTCACCGTCTGCACGGCCTCCTGGGCACGCTCCTTGACGGCGGTCGCGGCATCCTGAGCCGGCTCCTTCAGGTGGCTGGCGGCATCCTTCGCCACCTCCCCGAGCTCGTCGACGAGCGGCTGCGCCTGCTCCTTCGCCGTCTCGGCGAGCTCCTTCTCCTTCGCTGAGGCGGGGATGAGGGATGCGGCGAGAAGCCCCGCGCCGAAGGCGATCAGGCCGACGGCGAGCGGATTGCCCTCCGCCTTGGCCTTCACGTCGTGGGCGACGCCGTGCGCGGACCCGGCGAGGTCGTGCGCGGACGAGCCGGCGTCGTCGGCGGTGCCCATGATCCGGTCGCGGACGGAGCCGACTGCGCCCTTGATCTTGCTCGTCTGGCGGTCGACGATCTTCGACGGGTTGACCTTGTCGGCCAGTGCGTCGACGTCGGTGCCGAGTTCGGCGCGGGTGCGCTCGATGTCGGCGCGGATCGCGTCAGGTGAATCGCTCATCGGTTCTCCTCGTTTCTCTTGAATGTCTCTGGGATCTCCTGCAGGGTCTCGACGGTCTGCGGCGCGCCCTGCACCTCTTTCAGTTGCGTGCGGCCGACCACGTACAGGATCGCCGCGATGATCGCCCACAGGACCGCCACGATCACGCCCGACCAGCCCCACCCGACGAGGGTCGCGAGGGCGGCCCACAAGGCGAGGGACAGGAAGAGGACGACCATGGAGGCCGCGTACCCGGCACCGCCGAGAAGCCCGGCGCCCTTGGCGGAGGTCGTGGCCGACTGCTTCAGCTCCGCCTTCGCGAGCGCGATCTCCTGCCGCATCAGCGTCGACAGATCGCGTGTCACCTCGCCGAGCAGGTCGCCGAGCGAGGTCGACGCGGCCTTGCGCTCAGAAGGTGTCGCGTCGTTCATCCGTGACCCTCTCGTCTGCGCCGCCGCGGAACCCGGCCGACTCGTCGTAGAGCGGCGTGTCCGACGGCGGCAGTTCACCGGTCGTGTCGGCCGCGATCGGGTCGATGTAGGCCGGGTCCCGTCCGTCGACGGGGGTGGCGGGCGCGGATGCCGGGACCGCCGCCGCTGCCGGGGCGGGCGCAAGCGCGGTGCGCGAGGTCGACGGACCGCTGTCGTCATGCGACGCCATCGCCCGGACGAGTCGCCCGGCGACGACGCCCACGACGGCCGCGCCGGCGATGAAGACGAGGGGGCGGCGCCGCGCGAACCGCTTCACCTCGTCGAGGAGGGCGGCGGGGTCACGTTCGCCCAACCACGCAGCCGCGCCGGTGAGGCGGTCGGAGACCTGCTGGACGAGGTCGGTGGCGATGCCGCCGCCCTCCGCGTTGCGGGCCATCGACCCGAGCTCCTCGCCCGCGGCCTTCAGCCCGCTCGCGACTCGCTCCTGCTGCTGCGCCGCCTGCTCCGAGAACTCGGTGCGGCTCTGCGCGTAGAGGTCCTTCAGTTGCGACTTCGCCTCGCCCGCCACCGACGCCGCCTCATCCTTGGCGGTGTGCGCGACATCCTTCGCCGCGTCGGTCGCGGTGCCGGTGACGGCGGATGCCTCATCCTTCACGGTCTCGGTCTTCCCCGACCCGGCGTCGGCGCCACCGGTACCCGTGGGTCCATATCCGACTGACATAGTTGCTCCCTTGCTCGAGGACTCCTGTCCTGGGAGCGCCACTGTGCGAGCGGGTCGAGCAAGTCGTACCGGGCTTGCGCACCAACGCGCGAGGCGGTACACGAGGGGACCGGGAGCGGGCCGGGAAGGTCCACGGCGCCGCCGCCGGCCTGAGCGGCGTCAGCCCCCGCGGCCGCACTCCGACACGGCGAGCAGGTCGAGTCCGGGGCGCCCCTGCACCGTCGACTCCGTGACGTCGACCGACACGTTCGTCTCGGCGCGACTGAGCCGCACGGTCGCGATGTCGAGGTCGACGCCGGCCGGTTCGAGCGCCCAGCCGTCGCCGAGGGCGACGGGGAGCTCCGTGACGGTCGCGGCGGCATCCGTTCCCTCCGGCAGCGCGACGGCGCCGTGGATCGTCGCGAACTCGCCCGTCGACGGGCCGCCCGGGCTGACCTCTGAATCGCACGGCTGCGCGCTCGCCCCGCCGTCGGGGACGAACTCGGCGCCGTCGGGGAGAGCGGCGACGATCTCGGCGACCGCGTCCTCCGCCTGGGCGCGCACGTCCGCGTACGACGGCCCCGCTCCCGTGGAGCAGGCGGTGAGACCGATGAGGCAGGTCACGAGCAGCATCGTCGCTGCGCCGGACCGGGCGCGCATCAGCCGCTGCTTCCGCGGGCCAGCGAGGCCAGGAGCAGGCGCACGTCCTTGAGGACGGTTCCGTTCGTGTGACCGTCGCCGCTGAACAGTCGGTTGTGCAGATCCAGTCCCTGCATGAGCATCGCGCCGACCGAGCCCGTCGCCTGCTCCTCGGCGTACCCGGGGTCCAGCACGATGACCCCGGGAATGTCCTCGGGGCCGACGCCGTAACCGATGTCGCCCACCTGGAAGCCCGCGTAGTACCGGTTGACGTCCTCCGCGGCCTGCGCCGCGTAGTAGGTCGTTCCGCTGACCGGGCGGTAGCCGTCGGTGGCCCCCACGCCGCCGGCGAGGAACCGTACGTCGAAACGGGCGCCGTGCATCTCGGCCGAACTGCCGACCTGCGACCCGGCGCTGTGCTCGTAGCTGAGCGTCGGGAGCCCGGGGAGAGCGACCTCGATTCCCTTCACGATGCGAGCGTAGTCCGCACCCGCCGCCGTGGCGATCGTGTTGTTCTGCGGGCCCGACGCCAGGTTCAGGGAGATCTGCGGCATGGGGGCGGCGAGCACCGTGAAGGCGACGACGGGGGCGCCCGGGTCGGCGTTGGCGACCTGCCAGTCGGCGAACGAGGTGATCGGGTCGTCCACCATGAAGCTGCGCACCGACGCGTTCGTCCCCGGGACGACGAGCAGGATGCCGGCAGCGGTCGACGGATCGCCCGCCATCTCGATCATCGCGCCGCGTTCGGGGGAGTAGAGGTAGAGGCGCACCTGCCCGGCGACGACCTTCGTGAGGTACCGGCGCTCGAGCAACAGGTCGCCGAGCAGTGTCGCGTCTCCCTCCGCGCCCCGGCGACTCACCTGCTGCAACCGCTCGTCGACCCGCGCCAGGCGCGCCCGCGCCGCGTACCGGTTGGCGCGGACACGGTCGGCGGCGTCGATGCCGTCGAGCGAGCCGACGAGCACGGGCACCGTGCGGATGAGGTCGTCGCGGCGCGCGGCATCCATCTCGGCCCACCAGATCGCGGCGTCGGCAGCGGAGGTCTGCGTGAGCAGCGTCGCGATGAGCCCGGGCGTGCGGTCCAGCAGCGCCCTCACGCCGTCGCGATCGAGGGAGGCCAGCTCGGCCAGGGTCGCCGAGACGCTGAGGTGCGTCCGGTGGTGATCCGAGGTCGGCGCCGCGGCGGATGCCTGCGCCACCGGGGCTCCGGGAGTCATCAGGGCGAACGCCATCGCCGCAGCGGCCAGGGCTGCGGTCGGATGGGCGTTCGCGCGCATCATAGCGCTGATTGTATTGGCAGCCGGGACCGCTCCCGGCCACGCCAATCACGGACGGCCGCTCCCATGACTCATAGACTGCTCGCGTGGCAGATACCCCGACCGAGGACGCTCCGCGTTTCAGCCCGGTGATCGCGTTGCTCGCCGTCTCCGCCTCGTGGGAGGCGCAGCTCGCCGCGGAGCTGCGCGACCTCGGCATCTCGACCCGCAAGTTCGGTCTGCTCGGGCACATCGGCGCCGAGCCCGGCATCTCCTTCTCGGAGCTCGCACGCCGCTCCCGCATCACCGTCCAGTCGGCGCACGCCGCCGTGCACGCCCTCGTCGACGACGGCCTCGTGGCGGACGCGACGGCGCAGGCCGGCGCGGCCAGCGACCTGAGCGTGACGCCCCGCGGTGCGAAGGTCCTGCAGGACGCGCAGGAACGCCTCGCCGCCCTCGACCGCGCGCTGGCACAGGCGCATCCGAGGGTCGCGGAGTCGCTCGACGGCATCCGCGCCGGCGTCGTCGAATGACGCGCGCGGCACCGCGGGACCCGCTCCGCACGGCGGCGCGCTCGGCGCTGGCTGCTCTCCTCGTCGCCGCCGGCGTCGGTCACCTCACCGTCCTCCGCCGCGGGTTCCGCATCGCGGTGCCGGACTGGGCGACCCGGCTGCTGCGCACCGACAAGGACACCATCGTCGTCGTGTCGGGTGTCGTCGAGGCGCTGCTCGGCGTTGCGCTCCTCGTGCTCCCGCGCGAGCGCCGGCGCGTGGGCGTCGCGGTCGCCGCTCTGTTCGTCGCGGTCTTCCCCGGCAACGTGCACCATTGGCGCACCGGACGCGACGTGCCGGGGCTCGACTCCGACGCCAAGAGGTTCGCTCGCCTGTTCCTGCAGCCGCTCCTGGTCGCGTGGGCGCTCTGGTCGACACGTCGCTGAGTGGTCACCGTGCGGAGCCGTCACAGCGCGCGCACAGGTGGCACGGGGTCCTTCAGCTAGGCTGAAGGCGTGTTCCGCACCCCTGCCTCCCTGTATCGCGTGCTCGCCATCGCCGAGCTGTTCTCCTGGACCCTGCTGATCGCCGGCCTCATCATCCGCGCGGTCGGCGGTCCGGCCGTCGCCGTCACGATCGGCGGCGGCATCCACGGGTTCGTCTTCCTCTCCTACGGGGCGACGGCCATCCTGGTCGCCCTCAACAACCGGTGGCACCTCGGCGTGGCGTTGCTCGCGGTGGGATCGGCGATCGTCCCCTACGCCACCCTGCCGATGGAGATGTGGCTGCGCCGGACGGGACGCCTCGACGGGCACTGGCGGCTCGAGGAGACCGCCGACCCGCGTGACCGGCGTCCGATCGACCGGCTGCTGCGGTGGTTCCTGCGCCACGCCGGCATCCTCGTGGCGCTGATCGTCGTCGCCGTCGTCGCGCTCTACGTCGTGCTGCTCATCGTCGGGCCGCCGGGCGGACGGTGATCCCGGGGGTCAGCGCCGCGTCGAGACCGTCACGGTGAACTTCGCGTCGCGCGCCGCCTGCCGCGTGGGACCGACGATCCGCTCGAGCGCGCTGCGGTAGCGCAGTCCGGAGTTCCAGACGCACCAGAGTTCGCCGCCGGGCCGCAGGACGCGCGCCGCGTCGGCGAACATCCGCGGTGCGAGGCGGTCGGTCACGGCGGCCCCGCTGTGGAAGGGCGGGTTCAGCGCGATGAAGGATGCCGAGGCATCCGCCCGTGCCTGCAGCAGGTCGTCGCGCGCCACCTCGACGCGGTCGTCCACGCCGTTCGCCGCGGTCGTCGCGCGCGCCGAGGCCACGGCGGCGGCGGACTGATCGGACGCGTAGACGTGCCGCCCGGGGTGAGCGAGGGCGAGGTGCGCGGCGACGGCGCCCGTGCCGCACGCGAAGTCGATGAGCGGGTCG
>NZ_JAMXSA010000029.1:0-32872 GCF_024124465.1 Microbacterium sp. CnD16-F | reverse complement strand
CAAAGGAATCTCACCTCAGCCGAAGCCGAGATCGAGGTTATTTGGCATTTGACAAGTGCACGCTGTTGAGTTCTCAAGGATCGGATGCTCCCACACCACCCCCGCAAGGGCTTCGTAGTGAGGCAACGTCACTGACTCTTCGCTCGACTCCCGAACGGGACGGCACGCCACGACCAGAAGATCGTGTCGGGCTCATCACCACGGGGCTTCGAGGTGGAGTCCCCATCCTAGACCACAAGGCCTTGTTCTCTCTAGGAGAGGTTTGGGATGGCTTTCGTTCTCCGCTTGAGGGGGCCGGAGGCCTTTCGGTCTCTCGCTCTTCCCTGTGGGGCGAACGAGTAATAAGTTACGCCGCTCCTCCGGGTCGGGCAAATCACGCTCGCATCCCGGGCGTGTCGCGCAGGAATCCGCCCCGCACGCAGAGAGGCCGCCCTCCCCACGGCGGGGACGACGGCCTCTCGGAACGCAGCGGTCAGGAGACGAACACCCCTGCGAGAGTCTTCTTGCCCCGCCGCACCACCGACACGCCACCGGGCAGCGAACCGGAGACGACGTGCTCCTCGTCGGCGACCTTGACGCCGTCGACCGACACCCCACCCTGGGCGATCGCGCGGCGCGCCTCGCTCGCGCTCGACACGAGACCGGTCTCGAGCAGTGCCTGGACGACCGGCACGCCGCCGGCCGCGGTCATGTGCGGGAGTTCCTCCAACGCGGAGCGCAGCGTCGGGGCATCCAACGCCGTCAGATCACCCTGACCGAACAGGGCGTCCGACGCCGCGGCGACCGCGGTCGCGGCATTCACCCCGTGGACGGTCGTCGTGACCTCCATCGCCAGCCGGCGCTGCGCGGCGCGGCGGAAGGGTTCGTCGGCGACGAGTCGCTCGTACTCCTCGATCTCGGAACGCGTCAGGAAGGTGAACACCTTCAGTCGCGCGATGACGTCGGCGTCGTCGGTGTTGAGCCAGAACTGGTACATCCGGTACGGGCTGCACATGTCGGCATCCAGCCAGACGGCGTTGCCCTCGCTCTTGCCGAACTTCGTCCCGTCGCTGTTCGTGATGAGCGGGGTGCCGATCGCGTGAACGGACGTCCCCTCGACCCGGTGGATGAGGTCGGTCCCGCTCGTCAGGTTGCCCCACTGATCGCTGCCACCCGTCTGGAGGACGCAGCCGTACTGGCGGTGGAGCTCCAGGAAGTCCATGCCCTGCAGGATCTGGTAGCTGAACTCGGTGTAGCTGATGCCCGCATCCGAGTTCAGGCGGGCGGCGACGGCATCCTTCTTCAGCATGGTGCCGACGCGGTAGTGCTTGCCGATCTCGCGGAGGAAGTCGATCGCACTCAGGGGCGCCGTCCAGTCGAGGTTGTTCACCATCCGGGCGGCGTTGTCCCCCTCGAAGCTGAGGAATCGCTCCACCTGACCGCGCAGACGCTCGACCCACTCGGTGACGGTCTCGCGGGTGTTGAGTGTGCGCTCCGCCGTCGGCCGCGGGTCCCCGATGAGCCCGGTGGACCCACCGACGAGACCCAGCGGCTTGTGCCCGGCCAGCTGCAGCCGTCGCAGGAGCAGGAGCTGGACAAGGTTGCCGAGGTGCAGGCTCGGAGCGGTCGGGTCGAACCCGCAGTAATACGTGATCGGGTCCCCCGAGAGGAGCTCGCGGAGCGATGCCTCGTCGGTGGACACGTGCACGAGACCACGCCAGACGATCTCGTCCCACACGTTGGCGAAGGACGGGTCGTTGGCGGGCGCGAGGGCCTTCAGTTCGGCGCTCGGAGCGGATTCAGACACGTCTTCCAGGCTATCAGCGGGCGTGCGGCGGTCCCGCGTGCCGGCACGGCTCAGGCTGACGTCCCCCACCAGAGGAGGAAGGCGGCACCGAGCGCCGTCACCCAGCTGACCAAGCTGCCGATGAGGAAGTACTCGGCGCGCGTGCCCAGGTCGCTGTCACGGGAGATCTCGGGGAACCGCACGATGCCCTTCGCCGCGAGGACCGCCGCCAGGAGCGTGAACGCGCCGGTCACCGTCAAGGCGAACACGAGCACACGCTCGAGCGGGCCGATGAGGCGGCCGCCCTTCAACGCGTTCGGGGCGTCGGCGGCGACGTCTCCCCCGCGGAGCGCGGCGCGGACGACCACGTTGCCGGATTCGCTCAGGAAGACGACCGCGCCGAGCACGAACAGCGCCACGTCCAGGCTGACGGCGCCGAGGGGGGAATCCGCGGGCCACGACTCGCCCAGCGGGCCTTGATCCAGGCGCACTCCGTCGAACGCGACCGCGACGAACGCGACGACGGCGACCGCGACGAGCGGCCAGAGACCCGCCCGGCCCCCGGCGGAGCCGGGCGTCGCGAGGACCCATACGGCCGCGACCGCGACGGCGACGAACGCCCACACCACCGCGTCCGCACCGGCGGCACCGATGAGGACGGCGAGAGCGGCGACCGCGTACGCACCGGCGCGGCCCCGAGACGGCACGTACAGGCGGATGAGGTCGGCGACACCCACCGCCAGAAGGACGATCCCCGCGCCGATCACGAGAGCTCCCGGCTCAGGTCGGCGAAACCCGCGACGAGCGCCGCGGACCCCGCCGAGGCGAGCGCCTGCGAGACCGCGGGCTGGGTGACGCCCTCGGCCTCGGCGAGCTCCCGCTGGGTACGGCCGAGGCAGCGTCCGTAGGTCAGCCGTCGCGTCCGTTCGCTCATCGACGCGACGAGATCGTCCCGCGCGAGCAGGTAGGCGTTGGCGTACGCGATGCGGTGGAGCATGACCGCATCCTGCCCCTCCGCGGCGGCGATCCGGGTGCGCGCGCGCGGCACGGCGCGGTCCTGCAATCGGTGGGCCTCGTCGATCGCGGCCCGGGCTGCCCACCATCCGGGTCCGTCCGTGATCGACTCGTCGACCGGGTTCACCGCGCCGACACCGACCCCGAACCTCAGCTGAACCCCGTCGGGGAGGTGCAGTTGCACGAGCAGCAGGGACGTCAGCGCCGCCGTGAGTCCCGGGTAGACGGCTTGGAACTCGTCCCCGACGGTCGCGGTGAGGGGTGCACCGGCGACCGGGTGGTCCGCGTGGACGCGTTCCGCGGTCGCCACGATCGCCCGCTGCGCCGCCGCGCGGTCCGGAAGGCTGCGTGATCCGACGATGTCGGCGATCACCGCTGCGTCGTCGCTCATAGGGACAGGCTAGGCCGCTTATGCCGAGGTAGCAATAAGTGTTTTGCTTATTTTGTCGAGAAGATAAATGAGGGAGACGGTCGCAGAGTCACGCGCTCAGGGCGCGAGCGAGCTCCTGGGTGCGCGCGACGAGCGCAGCGCGCTGCTCCGAGACCCGCACCGGAGCCGTCCCACCGGACCCATCCCTGCTCGCCACCGATCCCTCGACCGTGAGCACCTCGCGCACCTCGGGGTCGAGATGCGGCGACACGTCCGAGAGGAGTGCGTCGTCGGCATCCGCCAACTCGATCCCGCGCGACTCGCACGCCTGCACCAGCGCACCCGAGATCTCGTGCGCGTCCCGGAAGGGCACACCGCGCTTGACCAGCCAGTCCGCGACGTCGGTGGCGAGGGAGAACCCCTCGGGCGCCGAGGCCACCATGCGTTCCGTGTCGAAACGGAGGGTGGCGATCATGCCCGCGAACGCCGGCAGCAGCACCTCGAGAGTCGCCACCGAATCGAAGACCGGCTCCTTGTCCTCCTGCAGATCGCGGTTGTACGCGAGCGGCAGCGCCTTCAGCGTCGCGAGCAGACCGGCCAGGTTGCCGATGAGGCGACCCGACTTGCCCCGTGCGAGTTCGGCGATGTCGGGGTTCTTCTTCTGCGGCATGATGCTCGAACCCGTCGAGAAGCCGTCGTCCAAGCGGACGAAGGAGAACTCCCGCGTGTTCCAGATGATGATGTCCTCGGCGAAACGCGAGATGTCCACACCGATCATCGCCGTGATGAAGGCGAACTCGGCGACCACGTCGCGGGCGGCCGTGCCGTCCATCGAGTTCTCGGCGGGCCGGGCGAGACCCAGCTCGTCGGCGACGAGCTGCGCGTCCAGGCCGAACGTGGCACCGGCGAGCGCTCCCCCGCCGTAGGGCGAGACCGACGCGCGGACCGACCAGTCGCGGAGCCGCTCGAGGTCGCGGACGAGGGGCCAGGCGTGCGCCTGGAGATGGTGGGCGAGCAGGACGGGCTGCGCGTGCTGCAGGTGCGTGCGACCGGGCATGATCGCCTGGGGGTGCGCCTCGGCCTGCGCGACGATGGCGTCGATGACACGCACGAGATCACGCGCGATCACGCGCGAGTGATCGAGGAGGAACAGCCGCACGAGCGTGGCGATCTGGTCGTTACGGCTGCGTCCGGCCCGCAGCTTGCCGCCCAGTTCGGGGCCCACCTCGCGGATCAGCGCCGCCTCGAGGGCACCGTGCACGTCCTCGTCCGACTCGGTCGCGACGAGCTCGCCCGACCGCACCGCCTCGCCGAGCGCATCGAGGCCCGCGTGCATCCGGGCTTCCTCGTCGGCGGTGAGGTAACCGGCACGTCCCAGGGCGCGCGCGTGCGCGTGCGAACCGCGCAGGTCGTAGAGCGCGAGGGCCCAGTCGAAGTGCGTCGAGCGGCTCAGCGCAGCGAGCTCCGGCGAGGGCCCCGAGGCGAAACGCCCGCCCCACAACGCACCCTGATTCGTTGCTTCGTTCTTGCTCTCGCTCACGACTCCACCCTATCGGCGGGCTCCCCGCCGTCCGTCGGCACCGCTCGCCGCGACACCGCCGCGAGCGCACTCTCGAGCGGTCCGCGGCCGACGAGGATCGCCCACAGGCTGCACAGGACGATCGCTCCCAGGTAGAACCACCCGAGCGGATGCAGATCGCGGAACGCCCGCAGGTCTGTCGTGTCGCCGAGCACCGCGAGGGCGATGAGAGCCCAGGCGACGACCTGGCCGACGTAGGCGGTCAGGGGCATCGATCCGACGGCGCGCAGAGGTGCCAGCACCCAGGTCAGCGGCGTACGGCACACGAGCAGGCACGCGCCGAGGACGGCCATCGCGAACCCCGTCGACGACACGACCTCGACGATCCCGCCGCTGTGTGCCTCCGCACTGAGGACGGCCGCGGCGTAGGAGTCCGGTGGCGCCCCGCCGGCCATGTCCGCGAGGAGCCCGATGACCGCGCCGAGCGCCGTGAGCGCGACACCCGCCGCGAGGATCAGCGCCTGGGTGCCCGCCCGCCGCAGATCGGTGCGCCCCAGCGCCATCCCCGCCGCGACGAAAGCGATCCACAGCGGGAAGGGGTAGGCCCACCCGACGGCGAAGAAGAGCGTCTCCCCCGCCTCGCCGTCCCAGATCGGCAGGGCGTCGAGGAACGGCAGGAACCAGGGGACGACGAGGGCGACGGATGCCGCGATCGCCCACAGCGCCCACGCCGGAAGCGCCAGCAGGGGCAGTGCGAGGAGGAAGAGGATGCCGTAGGCCGGCAGGATCACGTAGATCGGGACGCCGGTCTGCGTCAGGAGCAGACCGATCGCCCACAGCAGGACGGCCCGGACCGCGAGACGACGGCGGTCGACCCCCAGCCGCGGGGCGCGGCGCGGCATCCGTCCCCCGGTCATGAGCGCGATCGAGACGCCCGCCAGCACGGCGAACAGGATCGAGGAGCGCCCGTTGACGACGTCGATCCACGTCGCGGGGTCGGCGAGCCGCAGCGGCTGCTCGATGGTGAGCAGGTGGGCGGCGAGCATCCCGAACACCGCGAGGGCGCGGGCGAGGTCGACGCCGTGGAGCCTGGCGGGGCCGTTCCAGCTCCGCCAGGCACGGCTCACGGCTGCCGGAGCAGCCACACCAGCAGCGCCTTCTGCGCGTGCAGGCGGTTCTCCGCCTCGTCCCAGACGACGCTCTGCGGACCGTCGATGACATCCGCATCCACTTCGTACCCGCGGTCGGCGGGGAGGCAGTGGATGAAGATCGCGTCGTCCTTCGCGAGCGTCATGGTCTCCTGGGTCACCTTGTAGGAGCCGAGATCGCGCAGGCGGGCGATCTTCTCCTCCTCCTTGCCCATCGAGACCCACGTGTCGGTGACGATGACGTCGGCACCGGCTGCGGCCTCGTTCGGGTCGGTGAAGAGGGTGAGCGATCCGCCCGTCTCCGCAGCGATCCGGTCGGCGTCGGCGACCACGTCCGCCCGGGGCGCGTAAGCCTCCGGCGAGGCGATCCGCACGTGCATGCCGGCGGTGACGCCGGCGAGCGCATACGAGTGCGACATGTTGGAGAGACCGTCGCCGAAGAACGTCAGCGTCAGACCCTTCAGCTCGCCCTTGTGCTCGCGGATGGTGAGGAGGTCCGCGAGCAGCTGGCAGGGGTGGAAGTCGTCGCTCAGCGCGTTGACGACGGGGACGCGGGTGCCCGCCGCCATCTCCTCGAGACCTGCCTGCGCGTAGGTGCGCCACACGATCGCAGCGACCTGACGCTCGAGGACGCGCGCCGTGTCGGACGGGGTCTCCTTGCCGCCGAGCTGACTGTTCGCCGTCGAGATGATGAGCGGGGACCCGCCGAGGTCGGCGATGCCGACGGCGAACGAGACACGGGTGCGGGTGGAGGACTTGTCGAAGATGACGGCGACGGTCTGCGGACCCGCGAGCGGCTTCTCCTTCCAGCGGTCGCCCTTGAGCTCGACCGCGAGGTCGAGGATCTCGGCCTGTTCGGCGGGGGTCAGGTCGTCGTCGCGCAGCAGGTGGCGGGTCATGCGGGGGCCTCCGTCGTGTCAGAAGTGTCGTCGGTACCGGGGGTGTCGTCGAGCATCAGGGCATCCTCGACGGTGGCGAGGGCGCGGGCGAACAGCGTCTGGAACTCGTCGATCTCGACATCGCCGATCGTGAGCGCCGGCGCCAGGCGGATCGTCGCGTCGTTCGCGGCGTTGATGATGAGCCCGTGCTGCTGCGCCGCGGCGACGACGGCTCCGGCGACGGCATGCCGCAGGGCGACCCCGATGAGAAGCCCCTGGCCGCGGCATCCGGTCACCAACGGGGAACCGATCGCCGTGACCGCGTCGCGAATCTGCCGGCCGCGTTCGGCGGCCGCCTCGACGAGTCCCGCTCGTTCGATCTCGTCCAGGACGGCCGACGCGACCGCGGTCGCGAGCGGGTTGCCGCCGAAGGTCGACCCGTGGGTGCCTGGGTAGAACAGGTCGCTCGCGGCGCCGAAGGTGACGAGCGCGCCGATCGGGATGCCGTTGCCGATCCCCTTGGCGACCGTGATCGCATCGGGGGTGATCCCGGAGTGCTGGAAGGCGAACCATGCCCCCGTGCGACCGGCGCCGGTCTGGATCTCGTCGATGATCAGGAGCGCGCCGTGGCGCCGGGTGATCTCGCGCGCGGCGGCGAGGTATCCCTCGGGCAGTTCGAGCACGCCGGCCTCGCCCTTGATGGGCTCGACGAACAGGGCGGCGACGCGGTCGTCGATCGCCGCCTCGAGCGCCTCGATCGTGGAGTCGAGGAACTCCACACCCGGGACCATCGGCTCGAACGGCTGCTGCATGGCGGGCTTGCCGGTGAGGGCGAGGGTCCCCATCGTGCGCCCGTGGAACGCGTTCTTCAGGGCGAGGATGCGGGGGCGCTCGGATCCGCCGTGCAGGCGGGCAAGCTTGAAGGCGGCCTCGTTGGCCTCGGCGCCGGAGTTGCCGAAGTAGACCCGGCCGGACTCCCCCGTGCCCGCCAGCCGCTTGAGGCGGGCGGCGAGCCCGAGCTGCGGCGGCGTCGCGAAGTAGTTGGAGACGTGGCCGAGGGTGGCGGCCTGGTCGGCGACCGCCTGCACGAAGACCGGGTGCGCGTGACCGAGCGAGATCACGGCGATCCCACCCAGGAAGTCGAGGTAGCGCGTGCCCTCGTCGTCCCACAGGTGAGCGCCCTCCCCGCGCACGAGCATCGCGTAGCGTTCGCCGGAGTTGAGGACGAGGTCGCGCGCGGCATCGTCCTTCCAGGTCGTCGTCGTCTTCACGGTCATCCCGCCACCACCTCGGTCCCGATCCCCCGCTGTGTGAAGAGCTCGACCAGCACCGAGTGGGGCTGGCGTCCGTCGATGATCGCGGCGCGGTTCACGCCGCCGTCGACAGCATCGAGGCATGCCTGCATCTTCGGGATCATCCCGGATTCCAGGCGCGGCAGCATCGTCCGCAGCTCCGTCGCGGTCAGGTTCGAGACGAGCGAGTCGCGGTTGGGCCAGTCGGCGTAGAGCCCCGCGACGTCGGTCAGGATGACGAGCTTGACCGCGCCGAGCGCGACCGCGAGGGCGGCGGCGGCGGCATCCGCGTTCACGTTGAGCGAGCTGCCCGGATCGTCGACGTCGGGGGCGATCGAGGAGACGACCGGTACGCGACCCGCGGCCAGCTGATCGAGGATCGGCTGAGGGTCGACGGCGACGACGTCGCCGACGTGCCCGAGGTCGTGCTCGGCGCCGTCGACGACGACACCCCGGCGCCGCCCCTGGAAGAGCCCGGCGTCCTCCCCGGACATGCCGGTCGCGAACGAGCCGTGCGCGTTGATCCGCGAGACGAGCTGCGGGTTGATCTGTCCCGCCAGGACCATGCGCACGACGCCGATGGCCTCGGTGCTCGTGACGCGGTAGCCGCCCTTGAACTCGCTCGGGATGTCGAGACGGTCGAGCATCTTCGAGATCTGCGGGCCGCCGCCATGGACGACGACGACCTTCACACCGACGTGGTGCAGGTAGGCGATGTCCTCGGCGAACGCGGTCTGCAGCTCTTCGCTGACCATCGCGTTGCCGCCGTACTTGATGACGACGATCTGCTCGCGGAAACGCTTGAGCCAGGGAAGGGACTCGACGAGGACCGCGGCCTTGCCGGCGGCCTCTTCTGGGGTGGTCTGCTGGATGTCGGTCATGACGAGTAGGCGCTGTTCTCGTGGACGTAGTCGTGGGTCAGGTCGTTGGTGCGGATCGTCGCCGCGGCATCCCCGACGCGCAGGTCGATGAGGATGTGCGTCGCGCGGGGCGTCAGGTCGACCTCCTCGCGGGGGCGATCGGGGCCGCCGGCCGTGCACACGCGGACCCCGTTGAAGGACACGTCCACGTCATAGGGGTCGAAGGCGGCATCCGTCGTCCCGATCGCCGCGAGCACGCGACCCCAGTTCGGGTCGTTGCCGAAGATCGCGGCCTTGAAGAGGTTGTTGCGGGCGACCGAGCGGCCCACCGTGACGGCGTCGTCCTCGCTCGCGGCGCCGACGACCTCGATCGTGATGTCGTGGCTCGCCCCCTCGGCGTCGCCCTGCAGCTGCGTCGCGAGGTCGAGGCACAGCTCGGTGAGAGCGGCGGCGAAGTCGGCCGGGTCGGGTCGGATGCCGCTGGCTCCGCTCGCGAGGAGCGTCACCTGGTCGTTCGTCGACATGCAGCCGTCGGAGTCGAGCCGGTCGAAGCTGACCCGCGTCGCCTCGCGGAGCGCGGTGTCGGCGGCCGCGGCATCCAGATCCGCGTCGGTCGTGATGACGACGAGCATCGTCGCCAGACCCGGGGCGAGCATGCCGGCGCCCTTGGCCATGCCGCCGACGGTCCAGCCGCCCCGAGCGACCACAGCGCGCTTGGGCCGGGAGTCGGTGGTCATGATGGCGAGGGATGCCGCCTCGCCCCCGTCGGCGGAGAGGGCGCGGACCCCCTTCTCGACGCCGTCGAGGACCTTGGCGCGGAAGACCTCGTCCCCTGTGCCGATGAGCCCGGTCGAGCACACGAGGACATCGCCGGCGCCGACGCCCAGGAGCTCGGCGGCCCTCTCGGCGGTCTGGTGCGTGGTCTGGAAGCCGAAGGGCCCGGTGAAGCAGTTCGCTCCGCCGGAGTTGAGGACGATCGCCTCGACGAGGCCGTCCCCGATGACCTGCTGCGACCAGAGGATGGGGTTCGCCTTGGCGCGGTTGGTGGTGAAGACGGCCGCACCGACCTTCTTCGGACCGCGGTTGACAACGATCGCGACGTCGTTCGCTCCCGTCGACTTCAGGCCGACGGCGACGCCGGCCGCCTCGAATCCCTGCGCTGCCGTGACACTCACGGGGCTACTCCGTTCACGCTCAGACCCGTCGACTCGGGGAGACCGAGGGCGATGTTCATCGATTGGATGGCGGCACCCGCGGTGCCCTTGACGAGGTTGTCGACCGCGGCGACCACGACGACGCGGTTCGCGGCGCGGTCGATAGCGAGGCCCAGGAGCGCCGTGTTGGCACCGAGGACGTCCGCCGTGCGCGGGAACCGCCCTTCGGGCAGCACCTGGACGAACGTCTCGTCGGCGTACGCGGACTCCCACGCTTCCCGGATCTGCGCGTCGGTGACACCGGGCACGATCGGCGCCGTCGAGGTCGCGAGGATGCCGCGCGCCATGGGGACGAGAACGGGGGTGAACGAGATCCGGATGTCGGCGGCGGGCGCGGCGGCGGCGAGCGCCTGACGGATCTCGGGGATGTGGCGGTGCGTGCCGCCCACGGCATACGGGTTCGCGCTGCCGAGGATCTCGGAGGCGAGGAGGTTCGTCTTGAGGCTCTTGCCCGCTCCGGACGGGCCGACCGCGAGGACCGACACGATGTCGCCCGGGTCGATGACGCCGGCGGCCACACCGGGCGCGAGACTGAGCGACACGGTGGACGCGTTGCACCCCGGCGCGGCGATCCGCCGCGCACCCGCCAGCACGTCGCGCTGCTTCCCCCCGTCGACGAGGAGCTCGGGCACGCCGTACGCCCACGGCTCGGGGAAGTCGCCGCCGTAGAACTGGTCCCACGCGGCCTGGTCGGTCAGTCGGTGGTCGGCACCCGCGTCGATGACGAGGGGGACGTCCGCCAGCGTCTCGGTGTACTGCGCGGACTGACCGTGCGGCAGGGCGAGGAAGACGACGTCATGGCCGGCGAGGACCTCGGTCGTCGTGTCCTGCAGGGTGAGGTGCGCGAGCGAGCGCAGGTGCGGCTGATGGTCGATGAGCGGCTGCCCGGCGTTGGAGTGCGCCGTGACGGTGCGGATCTCGACCTCGGGGTGAGCGGCGAGGAGGCGGAGGATCTCGCCGCCCGCATAGCCGGAAGCGCCGGAGACGGCGACCGAGATGGTCATGGATTCAACCTTATTGTCTGGGAGGAACGGGGCCGGAACGGCGACACCTGCGGCTCACTCCGAGACGCGGAGCACAGCGGGAGGGTCGCCTAGCGTCGGCGGTCGCCCAGACGTCGACGCGCGCGCGAGCCCGCGGAGGCGGGGAGGATCGCGGCGGAGGACACACCGCGACGGTATCGTCGCGGCATCCGGTCCCGCAAATCGACGGTCACGACGCCGTCGCGGGACCCTCCGTCAGGATGCGCAGGAGGTCGAGCTCCGCGGCTCGCTCGAGCCCCGACCCGCGCGAGCGCGAGACACCGCGGGCGCGCTCGTCGTCGAGGACCCGCGCGGTCGTCTCGACCAGGGGACGGATGCGGCCGCCCGCCGCGCGATAGGCCGCGTTGCTGCGCGTCGCGAAGCCGGGCATGTCGTCGGGCAGCCACAGCGGAAGGGACCGCGGACCCATCCAGTGGCTCACGCCGTGGCGTTCGAGCCAGTCGCCCGGAGCGACCTGCACCTGACCCGTGTGCCCCGAGAGCCGCTGCACGAGGGCGACGAGCTCGGCGAAGGGATGCGGCTCGCCCACCGCGTTCACGACCCCCTCGAACGCGCGGGCGCCCGCTGTCACGATGAAGTCCGCCAGGTCGTCGACGTCGATCACCTGCACCCGGCCCTCCGTCTGCGGCACGAGGACCGGCCCGTCGGCCGCCGCGGCGAACCGCGCCGGCCAGTAACCGAATCGGTCGGTCGGGTCGCCGGGACCGACGATGAGTCCGGGTCGGACGATCGCGAGCCGTGCGGCGAGACCGTCCGCGGCGTGCTCGGCGGCGACCTTCGCGCGGGCGTAGTCCTCCTCGTCGCCGTCCTGCCACGCGGGGACGATCTCGGCGGTCTCGTCCGCACCCTCCTCCTCCGCTCCGGCGTACACCGAGACGCTCGACACGTAGGTGGCGTGCGCTGCGCGACCGCCGAGGGCGTCCGCAGCGGCCCGCACGTACGACGGGACCGAGGAGACATCGACGACGTCGTCCCAGTCCCGGTCCGCGACCTCGCGATAGGCATCGGGCGCCGCGCGGTCGGCGACCACGAGACGGGCGCCCGCCGGCGCGGCACGGTGGCCGCGCGCGAGGCAGGTCACCTCGGCGCCGCGGTCGACCCACCGCTGGGCGATGCGGGATCCGAGCCAGCCGGTGCCGCTGAGGATGAGGATGCGGGTCATGCCCCCATCGAACCAGCGTGGGCCGCCGGGCGACACCCCGGGCTGCGATCAGCTCGGGAGCGCCCGGATCTTCGCCAGCAGGTCGGGTCCGGTCCGGTCGAGGAGGCGACCCCCCACGACGATGCCGAGGACGGCGATCACGACTCCCTCGACGACGCCCACCGCGAGCGCGACCCAGGTCCAGAACCCGTCCTCGGTGGTCGAGGCGAAGGCGGCGACCGCGATCGTCGGCGTCGACAGCGCGATGACGACACCCCACACGACGAAGGCGAGCAGTCCGTTGACGAAGGTCTGGCCCGGCACGCTCTTGAACGGGCTGTCGCCCGGAGCCGCCACAGGGCTGATGATCAGCGCCGACGAGACGGCGGAGACCCCGTAACCGACGAGGACGATGCCCACGGAGGCGCCCAGCGTGATCGGGAGTGTCGCCAGGTTGCCCGAGAGGACCGCGGTCACGGTCGCGAGCAGCACGATGAGCGGCAGTCCGACGCACGCCGCACCCAGGGTGCGGCCGGCCCGGTCGGCCACGCCGCGCACACCCGTGGCGAGGACGGTCGCGTACGCCGTGCCGTCGTAGGAGACGTCGGTGTACCCGGCGATGGAGAGCATCAGCGCCGCGAAGACGGGCGAGAAGCCGAAGAAGAACCCGTCGGTCCCGCCGGTGACGAGGAACACGATCGGCAGGAGGGGTACGACCAGGAGCTGACGGAGGTAACGCGGGTCGCGCAGCCAGCCGTTCAGCGACCGCGCCCAGGTCGCACCGACGCCGCCGGTCGGCAGGAGCCCGAAGAGGCCGAGGCGGCCGGCAGCCGCCACCTTGCGGGCGCGGCGCGGCGCGGCATCCGTCCCCGCGTCGATGACCCGCGACCACACCACCCACAGCACGCCGACGGTGGCGACCGCGATGCCGAGGCGCGCCACCGCCGACAGGACGTCGCCCGCGGCGAGCGCGGGAGCGACACCCCATGCGGCGCCGATCGGGGTCCACGGCAGGACCGCGGCCGCGGACGTGAGCCGCGTCACCAGGTCGCCGCCCGCGTCGAGCAGGGTGAGAACGCCGATGAGGATCGGCCCCGACAGGACGAGCAGGATCAGCACGACCGTGCCGATGAGTTCGCGGCCGCGGCGGTTGCCGCCCAGTCCGCCGGAGAGTTCGCCGACGAGACGGGAGGCGAGGACGCAGGTGATCACCGCGAGCACGGCCGCGGGGATCGAGACGACCGCCGCCAGCGGCCACCTCACCCACAGGATGACCGTGCTCAGCGCCGCGAGGGTCGTCGCGATGCCGGGGAGACCGGTCAGCCCGGTGCCGCCGAGTGCGAGCATCGTCTGGGTCCGCGTGAACGGGAAGACGGCGAGGCCGCGCGCGTCGATGGACGTGTCCATGCCGGTGAGGAGGATCGGACCGAGCACCCATCCCAGCAGCAGCGCACTCCCCCCGAGCACCGCCACGACGGTGGCGGTCTCGAGCGGTTGGAACACGGCGAGCGCCACCATCCCGGCCACGATCGAAACGAGCGCGCCGATGGCCCAGAGCGCGCCGAAGATGAAGCCCACGAGCTGCCACGGCCGACGGGCCAGCGTGTTCGCGAGGGCGCGGTACCGCAGCTTCAGGACTGTCGCAACCACTGCGGTCCCTCCGACTGGTGGCGTCCGCCGACGAGCGAGACGAACCGGTTCTGCAGGCTGTCGCCGGCGCGGACCTCGTCGACGGTCCCCGCGGCGAGCACCCGACCGGCGGCGATGACGGCGACGTGGTCGCACATGCGCTGGACGAGGTCCATCGAGTGGCTGGAGACGATGACGGATCCGCCCGAGGCGGTGTACCCGCGCAGGACGTCCTCGATGTTCGCCGCCGAGACGGGATCGACCGATTCGAACGGCTCGTCGAGGACCAGCAGACGCGGCGCGTGGATGAGGGCGCAGGCGAGCGCGATCTTCTTGGTCATGCCGGCCGAGTAGTCCGCGACGATCGACCCGGCTGCGGCGCGCAGGTCCATGAGGTCGAGGAGGTCCGACACCCGCTGGCCGATCTCCTCGCGGGGAAGGCCGAACATCATGCCCGTGTAGGTGACGAGCTGCTCCCCCGTCAGGCGGTCGAACAGCCGGATGCCGTCGGCGAGGTTGCCGATCATGCGCTTGGCCGTCACGGAGTCGCCCCACACGTCGACGCCGTGCACGTGGGCACTCCCGGCGTCGGGCTTGAGCAGCCCGGTGGCCATCGACAGGGTCGTCGTCTTGCCGGCGCCGTTCGGGCCGACGAGCCCGTAGAACGATCCGGCGGGGACCGTGAGGTCGATGCCGGCGACGGCGGTGACGGAGCCGAACTGCTTCACCAGTCCGGTCAGCTGCAGGGCGGGGACGGTCGGAGAGTCGGTCACGGGCCGAGCCTAACCGCCCCGACCACGCGTGTCGGGGCCGACTGGCACAGTGGAGGGATGCTGCGCACGCTCGCCGTCTCGGGTTACCGGTCGCTCCGCGACGTCGTGATCCCCCTGCAGGAGCTCACCGTCGTGACCGGCCCGAACGGCTCGGGCAAGTCGAACCTCTACCGCGCCCTGCGGCTGCTCGCCTCGGCCGCGACCGGCGACCTCATCGGCGCCGTCGCCCGCGAGGGCGGTCTGTCCTCGCTGCTCTGGGCGGGCCCGGAGAACGGCGGCGATCAGGGGACGGTGCGCCGTAACCCGATCGCGGTGCGACTCGGGTTCGCGTCCGACGAGCTCGGCTACCTCGTCGATCTGGGCATCCCGCAGGCGTCGCAGGACAGCGTGTTCGCGCGCGACCCCGAGATCAAGCGTGAGCAGATCTTCGCCGGCCCGCTCGCCAAACCGTCGACGCTCCTCATCGACCGACTGCGCGCCCAGACGCGCGTCCGTGACGGCGGGTGGGTCTCGCTCGACCAGAAGCTCGCCCCCTTCGAGAGCATCATCACCGACCTCGCCGACGGCGACACCGCACCCGAGCTGCTCGGTCTGCGACGCATCATGAACGGCTGGCGGTTCTACGACCACTTCCGCGTCGATGCGGACGCCCCCGCGCGGCGCCCGCAGGTCGGCACGAGATCCCCCGTGCTCGCGCACGACGGATCGAACCTCGCCTCCGTGTGGGCGACCGTGGTCGACGCGGGGTTCGGCGGCCTGCTCGATCGGGCGGTGGACGAGGCGTTCCCGGGCAGTCGGGTGCGCATCGCGGCATCCGACGGCCTCCTGCGACTCACCCTGACGCAGCCGGGCCTGCTCCGGCCGCTGGATGCCGCGGAGCTCTCGGACGGCACGCTGCGCTACCTGCTGCTCTGCGCGGCGCTGCTTCCCGCCCGGCCGGCGCCGCTCACGATCCTCAACGAGCCCGAATCGAGCCTGCACGTGAGCCTGCTCGCGCCGCTGGCGAACCTCGTACGAGCGGCGGCCGCACAGACGCAGGTGCTTCTGGTGTCGCACGCCGCGGGGCTCATCGACGCCCTCCCCGACGCCCACCGGATCCCGCTCGAACGGCACCTCGACGGCACGCTCGTGAGCGGTCAGGGGCGACTCGGGGGTCCGCCGTGGAACTGGGGCACGCGCTGACGCGGGTCAGAGCGTGATGAACGAGGCCGCGACGACGAGAGCAGCCATCACGACGGCGACCACCGCGCCGAAGATCGTGAGCGAGCGGAAAACCGCGTAGCCCCGATGCCCCGCGGGCGCACGCAGCGCACGTACACCTGCGGCGATCGCCGCGATGCCGGCGAACACGAGCCAGACCGCTCCGCGCGGGACGATCTCGGCCCAGGCGCTGGGGAAGAAGACGGCTGCCTGCGGGAACAGCCATGTCCCGTACTGCCACCCCGTCGCGAACACGACCACGCTCATCACGATCGTGAGGAGATTGACGATCGCCAGGGCGCGGATGAGGACCGCTCCGCGCGGCATGCGCAGCGGCGCGCCGCCCTCGGACGGTCGGGCACCGGCAGTCGTGGATGTCATGACCGAAACGTACCCCTCGGACGACCGACCCCGCAGTCGGCCGTTCGGGGGGACATCGTCAGTCGCGGATCGTCGCCCCGAAGCGTTCCGCGGCGACGGCGACTCCGGCGAGCTTCGCGTCGGTGGCCTCCGATGCCGTCAGCGTGCGGTCGTCGGCGCGGAACCGCAGCGCGAACGTGAGGCTCTTCGACCCGTCCGCGACGCCGGCACCGCGGTAGTCGTCGACCAGGCGCAGATCCTCGAGGAGCTGACCCGCGCCGTCGACGAGGGCGGCCCGCACGTCACCGGCGGCGACGTCCGCCGGCACGACGAGGGACACGTCCTGCGTCGCCGCGGGGAAGGTCGCCAGCGACGGGGAGGCCTCCGGTTCGCGCACGAGCGACAGGATGCCGTCGAGGTCGAGCTCTACGACGAACACGCGTCCGTGCAGGTCGGCTGCCTCGGCGACGGCCGGGAGGAGCTCCCCGACGTAGCCGACCTCCTCACCGCGGACGGTGAGGATGCCGGTGCGCCCCGGGTGGAGCGCTGCGCGCTGACCCTGCTGCACGTCGATCTGCACGCCCGCTGCGGCGGCGATCGTGCGGACCGCGCCCAGCGCGTCCGCGAGGTCGTACGGCGCCGCGGCGCCGCCGGGACGCTTGACCGCCGCGTTGCCGTGGAGAAGCACGGCGACGTGCCGCGGCTGCGGCGGGATCGAGCCGTGCAGGGCCGCGAGGGTCTGCTCGTCGGGGCGCTGCGCGAGCGGCGGGACGGTGTCGGTGCCGTAGGTCACGCCCTCATCGGGGGTGAAGACGCTGCCCGACTCGAAGAGCGCCAGATCGGTGAAGCCGCGCGAGACGTTCCGGTGCGCGATCTGCAGCAGACCGGGCAGGAGCGAGCGTCGCAGGTACGGCGCCTGGCCGTCGAGCGGGTTCGCGAGACGGATCGAGGGGACGTGCTCCCCCGCCGCCGAGCCGTGGAGGTCGTTCTGCTCCTCGGTCGTGAACGGGAAGGCGACGACCTCGACGAACCCGGCCGCGGCGAGCGCGTTCGCGACGCGCCGGCGTCCGCGCTGGTGCGGCGTGAGTCCGCGCCCGGACGGCGGCGTCGGGAGGATGGAGGGGATGCGGTCGAGCCCGTGGATGCGGGCGACCTCCTCCGCGAGCGTCCAGCGGTCGGTGAGGTCGGGACGCCAGGACGGCGGGATGACCTCCCAGGCCTCGCCCTCGTCCGCGACGTCGCATCCGATCGTCTCGAGGGCGCCGACGACCTCGTCGTCTGAGTAGTCGACGCCGATCAGGCCGGCGGTGAAGGTCTTCGGCAGCTCGATCGAGGGGATGAACACCTCGGCGAACAGTGCGCCGCCGGTCTCCGTGTCGAGGGTGCCGCCGGCGAGCTCGACCATGAGGTCGGCGACGCGGCGGGCGGCGACGAACGGGATGAGCGGGTCGACGCCGCGCTCGAAGCGTCGCGACGCCTCGCTGGGCAGCTTGTGCCGGCGGGCCGTGCGTGCGATGGACACGGTGTCGAAGATCGCCGCCTCGATGAGGACGTTGCGCGTGGCATCCCCCATCTCGGTCCTGCCGCCGCCCATGACACCCGCCAGGCCGATCGGGCCGGAGTCGTCGGTGATGAGCAGGTCCTCGGTGTGGAGCGTGCGCTCCTTGCCGTCGAGGGTCGTGAGCTTCTCCCCCGCGGTCGCGCGACGGACGGTGATGCCACCGGTCAGCGTGTCGAGGTCGTACCCGTGGATCGGGTTGCCGAGTTCGAGCATCACGTAGTTCGTGATGTCGATCAGGATGCCGAGGGAGCGGATGCCGGCGAGCGTGAGCCGCGCGGTCATCCACGGCGGCGTCGGGCGGGAGGGGTCGACGTCGCGTACGATGCGGACGACGAACTCGCTCGCGCCGGGCTTGCCGTGGATGGGTGCCGCGTCGTCGATCGCGACGGGGAATCCGCCTGTCGGCTGCTGGAGCTCCTCGAAGTCGCGCAGACCCGGGTCGCGGAAGGTCGCTCCCGTGGCGTGGGCGTATTCGCGCGCGACGCCGCGGATCGACAGGGCGTAGCCGCGGTCGGGGGTGACGTTGATGTCGACGGCGACGTCGTCGAGCCCGAGCAGGGCGATCGCGTCGGTGCCGACCTCGGGGTCGAGACCGAGCTCGGTGAGGCGCAGGATGCCGGAGTGCTCGTCACCGAGGCCGAGCTCCTTCGCGGAGGCGATCATGCCGTCGGAGACGTGGCCGTACGTCTTGCGCGCGGCGATCGGGAAGGGACCGGGCAGGACGGCGCCCGGCAGCGTCACGACGACCTTGTCGCCCTCGAAGAAGTTGCCGGCGCCGCAGACGATGCCGCGGATGCCGCCGTGCTCCTCACCGACGTCGACCTGGCACCACCGGATGGTCTTGCCGTTGGACTGCGGCTCGGGCTCGAACGAGACGACGCGACCGACGACGATCGGACCGCTGAGGTCGAACGCGTGCACGTCCTCCTCCTCGAACCCGACCGAGACGAGCGACGCGAGCACGTCCTCGGGGGTCGTGCCGGGCGCGACGTCGACGTACTCGCGCAACCAGGAGAGCGGGACGCGCATCAGACCACCATTCCGAACTGCTCGCTGAAGCGGACATCGCCTTCGGCCATGTCGCGCATATCCTGCACATCGCTGCGGAACATGAGGGTCCGCTCGATGCCCATGCCGAAGGCGAAGCCCGAGTAGACCTCGGGGTCGATGCCCGCGGCGCGGAGGACGTTGGGGTTCACCATCCCGCATCCGCCCCACTCGATCCAGCGCGCGCCGCCCGGGAAGGTCGGGTGCCACAGGTCGAGCTCGGCGGACGGCTCGGTGAACGGGAAGTAGTTGGTGCGGAACCGGGTCTTGGCCTCGGCACCGAAGAGGACCTTCGCGGCGTGGTCGAGCGTGCCCTTGAGGTTCGCCATCGTGATGCCCTCGTCGATCACGAGGCCCTCGAACTGCGTGAACGCGGGCAGGTGGGTCGCGTCGAACTCGTCGGTGCGGTACACCCGTCCCGGGCAGAGGATGTAGATCGGCACTTCGCGCTCGAGCATGGAGCGCACCTGAACGGGGCTCGTGTGCGTGCGCATGACCAGGTGACGCGCCACCGGGTCGACGAAGAAGGTGTCCTGCATCTGACGCGCAGGGTGGTCGGGGGCGAAGTTCAGCGCGTCGAAGTTGAACCACTCGTGCTCGAGCTCGGGACCCTCCGCGATCTCCCACCCCATGCCGACGAAGAGGTCGGCGATCTCCTCCTGCAGGAGCGAGATCGGATGCCGCGCCCCGACACGCGTCGCGGGGACGATCGCGGTGATGTCGACGCGCTCGGCCTCGAGCTTCGCCGCCGTCTCGGCCGCGGCGAGCTCGGCCTCACGGGCGGCGAGCGCCTGGTTCACGCGACCGCGAGCCTGACCGACGAGCTTGCCGGAGGCGGCCTTCTGGTCGTTGGGGACGTTCCGCAGCTCGGCGTTCAGACGCGCGAGCGGCGACCCCTCCGCGGTGTGGGCCGAACGGGCGGCTTTGAGCGCCGTGGTATCGGGAGCGGCGGCGAAGGCGGCCAGCGCCTCGGCGACGGCGGCATCCACCGCCTCGGGGGTGATCTGGGGTGCGTCGGACACGAGAGACGAGTCTACCGGCGGGCCGGAGTGCGGCCCGCCGGTAGGACGGCGTCAGAGGCGGCCCCCGCCTCCGCCGGCACCGGGGTTGAACTTACCGAGACCCCGCTGCGCCGCAATGAGCTCGGTGTCGGTGGTCTCCTGCACCGGCCGCGCGGGACCGGCGCTGCTCTTGGGCACCCGTCCGAGGCGCTTCTCGACCAGTCGCGCGACACCCGACAACGCGAGGCACAGCCCGATGTAGATCGCACCGGCGACGAGGGTCGCCTGGACGATGGGACGGTCGAGCGAGTTCTGCGAGCCCAGATACTTTGCGTAGAACAACAACTCTTCGTAGGTGATGATGAACCCGAGCGCCGTGTCCTTGAGCGTCACGACGAGCTGCGCCAGGATCACCGGCATCATCGCGCGGATGGCCTGCGGCAGGAGCACCAGGCGCATCACGCCCGACTTCGTGAGCCCGAGGGCGTACCCCGCCTCCGACTGACCACGCGGGAGCGATTCGACACCGGCGCGGATGACCTCGGCGAGGACGGAGCCGTTGTAGAGGATGAGCGCGACGACGACCACCCAGTACCCCTCCATGCGCACACCGACGACAGGGAGGCCGTAGTACAGGAGGAACATCATCACGAGGACGGGGACTGCGCGGAGGAACTCGACCACGGCGCCCACCGGCCACCGCAGCCACGCGTGATCGGAGAGACGCCCGATCGCCAACACGAACCCGAGAATGAGGGCTCCGACAGCGGCAGCTGCGAACGCGGCCAACGTACGGCCGGCGGCGAGGAGGAACTGCTCCCAGATCCGCGTGTAGGTGAAGGCGTTCCACTTCTCGGCGGAGAACTGTCCCGTGACCGCCAGCCGCCACACGAGGAATCCGACGACAGCGGCGACCACCACGATTGTCGCTGCCCCGATCACGCGGTTACGGGCGACGGCGCGAGGCCCGGGGACGTCGTACAGCACGCTGCTGCTCATCGCGCCACCTTCCAACGGTTCTCGAGCGATCGCTGACCCCACGAGAGGAGCAGGACGAGCGCGACGAAGATCACCATGACCCACAGGATGACGACGAGCTGATTCTCACCACGCTCGCTGAGCCAGTCGCGAGCCGATCCGAGGTTCATCACCGAGAACCCGGCGGCGACGGTCGTGTTCTTGAGGAGAGCGATGAAGACGCTCATCATCGGGGGGATGACCGACCGGAAGGCCTGGGGAAGAACCACCAGCGACATGACCTGACCGAAGGTGAGGCCCAGCGCACGGGCGGCTTCCGCCTGACCGACGGGGACGGTGTTGATCCCCGACCGGACGGTCTCCGCGACGTAGGTCGCCGTGTAGATGCCGAGCGCCGCGACGGCGAAGACAACCTGGACACCACCGCTCGCCCGGACGTCGAGCAGCGGCGGCAGCGTGAAGGCGAACCCGAAGAACACGAGGGTCAACGGGGTGTTGCGGATCGTGTTGACGTAGACGGTGCCGACGCCGCGCGCGATCGGCACCGGCGACACACGCATCGCCCCGACGATGATGCCGAGGATCAGCGCGAGCAGCCCTCCGCCGAAGAAGAGCACGAGCGTGCCCCGGAGCGCTTCACCCCAGAAATCGAGGTTGTCGGTGATGACGCCCATGCGGTCCTTTCGAACGTCTCAGGTGGGAAGCCCGGGAGGCGCATACGCGCCTCCCGGGCGTGACGGTCAGTCGACCTCGGGCTGCTCGGCCTTCACGCCGGCCGGTTCGAGGTACTTCTCGTAGAGCGCGGTCCAGACGTCGCCGCCGTCGGTGAACAGCGTGTTGATGTGGTCCTTCAGCACGGTGTCCCCGTCGGCGAGGCCGACGCCGTAGCGCTCCTCGCTGAAGGGCTCGCCAGCGAGCTTGAGGTTGTCCGGGTCCTCCGCGACGTAGCCGGCGAGGATCGCCTCATCGGTCGTGATCGCGTCGACCTGACCATTGAGCAGCTGCTCGACGCACTCGGAGTAGGTCTGACGCTCGGTGACCTCGCCGTTGTACTCGTCGCGGATGCGCTGCAGCGGCGTGGATCCCGTGACGGAACACGTGACCTTGTCGGCGAGGTCGTCCGGACCGTTGATCGAGTCGTCGTCCGCAGCGACCAGCAGGCCCTGACCGGTGATGAAGTAGGGGCCGGCGAAGTCGATGACCTCGTCGCGCGCGTCCGTCATCGAGTAGGTGCCGACGTAGTAGTCGATGTTTCCGTTGACGATCTCCTGCTCACGGTTGGCAGAGGGGATCGTCTGGAAGTCGATTTGGTCCTCGTCGAAACCGAGCGAGGCGGCAATCCACCGTGCGATGTCGACGTCGAAGCCGGTGCGCTCACCGGACACCGCGTCTTCGTAACCGAGACCAGGCTGGTCGCTCTTGACACCGACGACGATCTTGCCGGCCTCGGAGGCGCGGTCGAAGGTGGGGCTGCCGTCGAGCGACACGTCGCTGGCGACCTCCCAGAGGGCCTCGCTGCCCTCGGTGCCTTCGCCGCCGGTGCCGCCCTCGGCGCCGGGAGCGGTGGGGCTGCCGCTGTTGCAGCCGGCGAGCGCGAGTGCCGCGATCGCGATGCCGGCGAACGTGCCGGCGAGTCGAGTCTTACGCATGTGATCCTCCTGGTTTCGTGTCGTGCTTCGTTCGTCGCGCCGGTGCAGGGCGCGGACGTCTCAGTGGGTGATGAGCTTCGAGAGGAAGTCCTTCGCGCGGTCGCTCTTCGGGTTCGTGAAGAACTCCTGCGGCGCGGCCTCCTCGACGATCTGGCCGTCCGCCATGAAGACCACGCGGTCCGCCGCCTTGCGGGCGAAGCCCATCTCGTGGGTGACGACGATCATCGTCATCCCGTCCTGCGCGAGGCCGACCATGACGTCGAGGACCTCGTTGATCATCTCGGGGTCGAGCGCGGACGTCGGCTCGTCGAAGAGCATCACCTTTGGCTTCATCGCGAGCGCACGGGCGATCGCCACGCGCTGCTGCTGGCCGCCGGAGAGCTGCGCGGGCAGTTTGTCGGCCTGGTGGCCGACGCCCACGCGGTCGAGCAGCTCACGGGCGAGCTTCTCGGCATCCGCCTTTTTCATGCCCTTCACCTTGATCGGCCCGAGCGTCACGTTGTCGAGGATCGTCAGGTGCGAGAACAGGTTGAACGACTGGAAGACCATGCCGACGTCGGCACGGAGCGCGGCGAGTGCCTTGCCCTCCGCGGGGAGATCGGCGCCGTCGATCGTGATGCGGCCGCTGGTGATCGTCTCGAGACGGTTGATCGTGCGGCAGAGGGTCGACTTACCGGACCCCGACGGGCCGACCACGACGACGACCTCGCCGCGGTTCACCGACAGGTTGATGTCGGTGAGCGCCTGGAAGTCGCCGTAGTGCTTCTGCACGTCGGACATGACGACGAGCGGCTCGCCTCGACGAACGTCGATGTTCGACGTGCGCGGCGCAGGATCGGCAGCAGGAGTGGTCATGGAACTCACCCTAGGCAACGCCCGCCCCGGTGAACGAGCGGATGCCGCGGGGTTTACAGTTCCGTAATCAACCCTCGAGAATGGTCGCTTCAGGTCGCGCGCTGCGCGAAAGCCGATTCGTAGAGGCAGACGCTCGCCGCCGTCGCGAGATTCAGCGACTCGGCGCGGCCGTAGATGGGCAGCCGGAGCGACAGGTCCACGAGCTGGAGGGCCTCCTCATCGAGTCCGCGCGCCTCGTTCCCGAAGACCCACGCGGTCGGCTCCGCCAGGGTCGCCCGGTGATCGACGAAGTCCTCTCCCCCGACGTCGGCCGCGACGATGCGCAGACCCGCGGAGCGCGCCCGCCCCGTCGCATCCGCGAGGTCCACCCCCACCGCGACCGGCAGGTGGAAGAGCGAACCGGTCGTCGCGCGGACGACCTTGGGGTTGAAGGGGTCCACCGTGCGACCGGTGAGGATGACCGCGTCGGCACCGACGGCATCCGCTGCTCGGATGATCGTCCCGAGGTTGCCCGGGTCGCGCACCTCCTCGCAGATCACGATGAGACGGGGCTCGCCGTCGAAGACGTCGCGCACCGAGGTCGGCACCTGGCGGGCGACGGCCACGATGCCCTGGGGCGTCACCGTGTCGGCCATGGCGTCGATGACCTGCTCGCTCGCGAAGGCCACCTCGACACCGGCATCGGATGCCGCATCGCGGATGTCCTGATGCTTGTCCCATGCCGTCGGGGTCGCATACAGCTCGAGCAGGGTGTCCGGCCGCCAGAGCAGAGCCTCCCGGGCGGCCTGCGGGCCCTCGAGGAGGTAGAGGCCGGTCTCCTGCCGCGCCGTGCGCTTCGTCAGCTTCGCGACCGCGCGGACGCGCGGTGAACGTGGGTTCTCGAGCACGCTCTCAGTGTAGGGCGGCGCGCGGCGAGCACCGGCATCCGGGAACGCGAAAAGGCGCCCTCCGAAGAGGACGCCTTCTCACGGATGCTGAGGCGATCAGGCCTTGGGCGCGTTGACGTCGGCCGGCAGCGCAGCCTTCGCCGTGGCGACGAGCGACGCGAAGACGGCCGGCTCGTTGACCGCGAGCTCGGCGAGCATGCGGCGGTCGACCTGGACACCCGCGAGGCCGAGGCCCTGGATGAAGCGGTTGTACGTGATGCCGTTCTGGCGGGCAGCGGCGTTGATGCGCTGGATCCAGAGGCGACGGAAGTCGCCCTTGCGCTTGCGACGGTCGCGGTACGCGTAGACGAGCGAGTGGGTGACCTGCTCCTTCGCCTTGCGGTACAGACGCGAACGCTGTCCGCGGTAACCGGAGGCGCGCTCGAGGATGACGCGACGCTTCTTGTGGGCGTTGACAGCCCGCTTGACTCTAGCCATTTCTTCTACTTCCTAGGGTGTTGCGTCGGCGCTCAGAGGCCGAGGAGCTTCTTGGCGACCTTGGCGTCGCCGGGAGCCAGGATCTTGTCGGCGGACAGGCGGCGGGTGCGCTTCGTGGGCTTGCCCTCGAAGTTGTGACGGAGGTTCGCCTGCTGCTTCTTGATCTTTCCGCTGCCGGTGACCTTGAAGCGCTTCTTGGCGCCCGAGTGGGTCTTCTGCTTGGGCATATCTCTTCCTTCGTTGTGGTTCCCGCCGGGCGGGGGTCTGGGGCCGCTTACTCCGCCGGAGCGGAGGCGGGGGTCTCGTCGGCCTGACCGGTGCGCGCCTCGCGGGCGGCCTGCTTCGTCGCGGCGCGGGCCGCGTTCTGCTCGGTCTTGACCTCGGACTTGTTCTTGTGGGGAGCCACCACCATCACCATGTTGCGGCCGTCGATCGTGGGGTTGGACTCCACGGTGCCGAACTCCGCGACGTCCTCCGCGAACTTGCGGAGCAGACGCACACCCTGCTCGGGACGCGACTGCTCGCGACCGCGGAACAGGATCATCGCCTTCACCTTGTCGCCGGCCTGGAGGAAGCCCTCCGCGCGCTTGAGCTTGGTGATGTAGTCGTGCGCCTCGATCTTCAGACGGAACCGGACCTCCTTGAGGACGGTGTTCGCCTGATTGCGCCGCGCTTCCTTGGCCTTCTGCGCAGCCTCGTACTTGAACTTGCCGTAATCCATGATCTTGACCACGGGGGGCTTCGAGTTCGGGGCTACCTCGACGAGATCGAGGTCGGCCTCCTGGGCCAGGCGCATGGCCACCTCGATGCGGACGACGCCGACCTGCTCACCCGCGGGTCCGACGAGGCGGACCTCGGGGACGCGGATGCGGTCATTGGTGCGGGGATCGCTGATGCGGAACTCCTCTTTCGTGCGGTGGACGGCCTCCGGTGACACGGAAATGTGTCGCCGGGCGGAAGATCGTCACGTCCACCCCGCACGATGCACGCATCGGCGTTCTGTGTTCTGCACCCTGGACAACCTCGCGGAACGAGGCGGAGTGCGGGACCCGGTAGCCTGGAGCGGCAAGCGCGGGTGGGATGTGATCCTCTTTCGACACGGAGCAGAACACTCCGGTGCCCGCAGAAGTCTAGCAGAGAGCAGCACGTGAGCACTATTCCGGCCGACCACAGCGACCACGACCCCGAGCGCCTCTCGCGCTGGGACGAGCAGGAGCGGGTCGCACAGTCCGCCACGCGGGACATCGCGGACGTCCCCGCCGTCGAGGTGATCACGACCACCTCGGTGCACCTCATGAGCGCCGCGGCCGTGAAGCTCGGCCTCGCCGACGACCCCGACACCCAGAAGGACCTCGACGAGGCGCGCAAGCTCATCAACGCCCTCGCCGGCCTCATCACCGCCGCCGCCCCCGAGGTGAGCGACATGCACGCCCGATCCCTCCGCGACGGGCTGCGCACACTGCAGCTCGCCTTCCGCGAGGCATCCAGCATCCCCGACCCGATCGGCAAGGGGCCCGGCGAGAAGTGGACCGGCCCCGTCACCTGACGATCAGGCGCGCACGAGTTTGACCGTCAGCGAGTCCACCAGGACCGCGACGCGGTCATCCGCGGCCCATCGCGAAGCCAGACGCTCCAGGATCGCGTCGAGCGCCGCCTGATCCAGGCCGTCCACGAGGTGGAGACTGACGATCAGTTCCGGCCCGCGCAGCCGCGAGTGCGGGTCGCCCGTCGCAACGGACAGGTCGAGCACACCGAGCTCGGTGCCGATCGACTCCTGCAGGCCGGCGAACACCTCGGGCGAGGTGTGCGGCGGCTCCCAGCTCTGCCCCTGACCGATCGCCCAGACCGCCGGACGACGCAGGACGAACTCGGTCTCACTGCCGGGGTCGATCACGATGAGGTCGGTGTCGTCCGCGGCGGCCGACAGCGCCGTGCGGACGCCGTCGGCGGGGACCGGACGGGCCGCGGCATCCCACCGAGACATCGCCTGCACGGACGAGAACACCGGCAGGACGCGGCGGCCGTCGGGCGCGGCGACGGTGACGATCGAGAGCTCCTGCGTCTTGTCGACGGTGAGGCCCGTCGGGCCGACACCCTCATCGCCCTTCTCGGCGACGAGGGGGATCAGCAGGCGTGCCGTGCGATACGCGTCGACGACCGCCGCGGCATCCCCCTCCCCCGCGTGGAACGCGGTGAGCGCGGCCAGCAGCGCGGGGTCGGCGCTGCCGTCGTCGCCGCTGTGGGGGTTGGGCTGGAAGCTCCGCCCCTCCCAGGGCACGCCGGCGGAATCCGCCGAGTGCGCGTGCGGGTCAGTGTCCGGCGACATCCAGCGCCTCGGCCAGCGTGAACGCGCCGGCGTACAGGGCCTTGCCGACGATGGCGCCCTCGACGCCGAGAGGGACGAGTTCGCGCAGCGCCGCGATGTCGTCGAGGCTCGAGATGCCACCGGAGGCGACGACGGGCTTGTCGGTGCGGACGGCGACCTGGCGCAGCAGCTCGATGTTCGGGCCCTGCAGCGTGCCGTCCTTCGTCACGTCGGTGAGGACGTAGCGGCTGCACCCGGCATCCTCGAGGCGATCCAGCACCTGCCACAGGTCACCGCCGTCGCGGGTCCATCCGCGCGCCGCGAGCGTGGTGCCCCGGACGTCGAGACCGACGGCGATCGCCTCGCCGTAGCGGCGGATGACGTCGGCCGCCCACTCCGGGTTCTCGAGCGCCGCGGTGCCGAGGTTGATGCGCGTGGCACCGGAGTCGAGCGCGGCGTCGAGCGATTCGTCGTCGCGGATGCCGCCCGAGAGCTCGACCTTCACCCCGCGGAGCGACTTGATGACCTTGCGCAGCAGGGTCGCGTTCGACCCACGACCGAACGCGGCGTCGAGGTCGACGAGGTGGATCCACTCGGCCCCCTGGCGCGCCCACTCCTGGGCTGCGTCGACGGGGTCGCCATAGCTCGTCTCGGTGCCGGCCTCACCCTGCGTCAGTCGGACGGCCTTGCCGTCGGCGACGTCCACAGCGGGCAGCAGGATCAGTTCGGGCGTGGATGCGAATTCGTTCATGGCTCCGGGTGGGACGATGTGCGCACCGGGCGCGCGCACAGAGGGACACGTTACTAGGACGCGGGAAGCGACCCGATCCAGTTCGACAGCAGACGGATGCCGGCCGCGCCAGACTTCTCGGGGTGGAACTGCGTCGCCGACAGCGGGCCGTTCTCGACGGCGGCGAGGAACGGCGCCCCGTAGTCGCACCAGGTGAGCACCGGCTCGCGGAACGGCTTGATGACGTCGAGGGTCCAGTCCTGCGCGCCGTAGGAGTGCACGAAGTAGAAGCGTTCGTCCTCGAGTCCGGCGAAGAGCGTCGACCCCTCGCCGGCGCGGACGGTGTTCCAGCCCATGTGGGGCAGCACCGGTGCCTGCAGCTCGGTGACCGCGCCCGGCCACTCCCCCAGCCCCTCGGTGTCGACACCGCGTTCGACGCCCAGCTCGAACATCACCTGCATCCCGACGCAGATGCCGAGGACCGGCATCCCCCCGGCGAGACGGCGACCGATGAGCTCGTCTCCGCGACTCGCGCGCAGGGCCGACATGACGGCGGAGAAGGCCCCGACGCCCGGGACGAGGAGTCCGGCGGCGTCGGCGATCAGGCCGCGATCCTTCGTCAGCCGCGCATCGGCGCCCGCTTCGCTGAGCGCCTTGACCGCCGAGTGGACGTTGCCGGAGCCGTAGTCGAGGACCGCGACGAGCGGTGAACCCGTCACAGGGCGCCCTTGGTGCTCGGGATGCCGGCGACGAGGGGATCGAGCGCCTTCGCCTGCCGGAACGCGCGGGCGAAGGCCTTGTACTCCGCCTCGGCGATGTGGTGCGGGTCGCGGCCGGCGACGAGGGTCACGTGCATGGTCAGGCCGGCGTGGAAGGCGATCGCCTCGAAGGTGTGGCGCACGAGCGAGCCGGTGAAGTGGCCGCCGATGAGGTGGAACTCGTAACCCGCCGGCTCACCCGAGTGGACGAGGTAGGGGCGGCCGCTGATGTCGACGACCGCCTGCGCCAGCGCCTCGTCGAGCGGGACGAGCGCATCGCCGTACCGCGAGATGCCGGACTTGTCGCCGAGTGCCTGGCGGATCGCCTGGCCGAGCACGATGGCCGTGTCCTCGACGGTGTGGTGCGCGTCGATGTGGGTGTCGCCCGTCGCGCGGACCGTCAAGTCTGTGAGCGAGTGCTTCGCGAACGCCGTGAGCAGGTGGTCGAAGAACGGCACGGTCGTGTCGATCGTGCTCCGACCGGTGCCGTCGAGGTCGAGCTCGAGCTCGATGGTCGACTCGCTGGTCACCCGCCGGACGGAGGCGGTGCGGGGCGCAGGGGTGCTCATGCCCCGAGTCTACCGAGGCATGACGGGCCGACCGCGCCCGTGACGGACGTCGGCTCAGAGGGAGGCGAGCGCCTCGAGGAACGCCGTCGACTCCTCTTCGCTGCCCGCCGTGACGCGGAGGGTGTGCGGCAGGCCGACGTCGCGGATGAGGACGCCGCGGTCGTACAGACCCTGCCAGGTCGCCGCCGGGTCGTCCACGCCCCCGAAGAGGACGAAATTGGACCAGCTCTCGTACGGCGAGTACCCGAGCGCCGACAGGGTCGCCGAGATGCGGTCGCGCTGCGCGACGATGTCGTCGACCATGCGGAGCATCGTCGGGGCGTGGCGGAGGGCGGCCGTGGCCGCGGCCTGGGTGAGTGCGCTGAGGTGATACGGCAGGCGCACCAGGCGGAGCGCGTCGATGAGCGCGGGATCGGCGGCGAGGTAGCCCACGCGCGCCCCGGCGAAGGCGAAGGCCTTGCTCATCGTGCGCGACACGACGAGACGCTCGCGGTCGTGAAGCAGCGTGAGCGCGGACGGCTCGTCGCGCGGGGCGAACTCCTGGTACGCCTCGTCGACGATCACGATGCCCCGGGAGGCCTCGTAGACGGCCTCGATGACCTCGAGCGACAGCGGCGTGCCCGTGGGGTTGTTCGGTGTGCAGAGGAAGACCACGTCCGGCTGAGCACGTTCGATCTGCTCGGCGGCATCCGCTGCGGACAGGGTGAAGTCGTCGCCGCGCGTACCGCTCACGTAGGTGGCGCCCGTCGCGCCCGTGAGCAGCGGGTACATGGAGTACGTCGGCGCGAACCCGAACGCCGTGCGTCCCGGCCCACCGAACGCCTGCAGGATGTGCTGGAGGACCTCGTTCGACCCGTTGGCCGCCCAGATCTGATCCGGCTCGAGACCGTGGCCCAGGTAGTCCGCGAACCCCTCGCGCAGAGCCGTGAACTCACGGTCGGGGTAGCGGTTGATGTCGCGCAGCGCCTGCGCGATGCCGTCGAGGATGTCGTCCGCGACCTCTTCGGGAACCGGGTGGGTGTTCTCGTTGACGTTGAGCGTCACGGGCAGCGACGCCTGCGGGGCGCCGTAGGGGATCTTGCCGCGCAGGTCGTCGCGGAGGGGGAGGTCGTCGAGACTGGCACTCACCCCGCCATCGTAGGACGTGGCGCGGCCCTACTCGCCCGCCTGCGCCGAGTAGGTGGCCGGGATCGCGATCGACTGACCGGCGTCCACCGCGGAGGACGACAGCGCGTTGAGGCGGACGATCGCGTCGATGACGTCGCGCGGGTCGCTGTCGGGCGCGATGTCCTGCGCGATGCTCCACAGCGATTCGCCGGGCATCACGGTCACGGTGTCGAAAGACCCCGCGGACGCCCCCGCGTCGCCGCTCGCGAGAGCACCCCCGCTGGAGAGGATGCCGACGCCCAGAGCGACGACCACGGGCAGTGCGGCGAGCGTGGCGAGGACACGGCGACCTCGCGTGGTCATCCGAAGGCGCGTGCGCACGACAGGCGCAGTCGCGGTGGTGATGGTGATCGCGGTGCTGGTGGTCGCGGTGATCGAGTTCATGGTGTCCTCCTCGGGGTGACCCCGGTCAGATGAGATCTTCGCCCCCGCCCGTCGGCCGGGACGGACGGGTGCGAAGTTCTCTTCCGAATCTATCTTCGAAGTTCGTCGACTGTCAAGGGTGCGGTTGTCCGCAGATCGATCGAAGACGACACGCGGTCGGCTACGGGACGATCCGATCGACACCGGATACGGTTTCGATGACCAGAGCCCATCACCAACCTCCGACATTCGAAGGCGAGTGCTCCCGGAGGGACCCCGGGGTGACGAAAGGAACGACATGAGCGACAAGCCGCAGACGCGTCGGCGCAAGAGCCTGAGCGACAAGCAGCTCGCCATCCTCGAGGTGATCCAGCGCTCCATCGCCCGTCACGGATACCCGCCGAGCATGCGCGAGATCGGCGACGCCGTCGGCCTCAAGTCGCTCTCGAGCGTCACCCATCAGCTCAACCAGCTCGAGCTGAGCGGCTACCTCCGTCGCGACCCCGGCAAGACGCGCGCCATGGAGGTCCTCATCGATCTGCCGGGCTCGGCGGGCGAGAACCCGGCGGACGTCGCCCCGAGCGTCGGCGACGCGGCGATGGTGCCGCTGGTCGGCCGGATCGCCGCCGGCGTCCCCATCACCGCCGACCAGCAGGTCGAGGAGATCTTCCCCCTCCCCCGTCAGCTCGTCGGCAAGGGCGAACTGTTCATGCTGAAGGTCTCGGGCGACTCGATGATCGACGCCGCGATCTGCGACGGCGACTGGGTCGTCGTCCGCTCGCAGGCCACCGCCGACAACGGCGAGATCGTCGCCGCCATGCTCGACGGCGAGGCGACGGTGAAGACCTTCCGCCAGCGCGACGGTCACACGTGGCTGCTCCCCCGCAACTCGGCCTTCGAGCCGATCCTCGGCGACGACGCGGTGGTCCTGGGCAAGGTCGTCGCGGTCCTGCGCGCCGTGTGACGGCGCGCAACGAAGAGAGGGGATGCCGGACGGCATCCCCTCTCTTCGTTGCGGCCTCAGACCCCGGCGCCCACCTGGGCGCGGACCGCGCGAGCCGCCGCGACGATGTGGCGGAGGGAGGCGACCGTCTCGTCGTACCCGCGCGTCTTCAGACCGCAGTCCGGGTTCACCCACAGGCGACGGACGTCGAGCTCCGCGACGGCGCGCTCGAGCAGCGACGACACCTCGTCGACGGACGGCACGCGCGGCGAGTGGATGTCGTAGACGCCCGGTCCGATGCCGTGGGCGAATCCGGATGCCGCCACCTCCGAGATGACCTCACCCCGACTGCGGGCGGCCTCGATCGACGTGACGTCGGCATCGAGCGCCGCGATCGCGTCGATCACGACCCCGAACTCGGAGTAGCAGAGGTGCGTGTGGATCTGGGTCTCGTCGGCGGCGCCCGCGGTGGCGAGCCGGAAGGACCCGACCGACCAGTCGAGGTACGCCGGCTGGTCGGCGGTCCGCAGCGGCAGGAGCTCCCGGAGCGCCGGCTCGTCGACCTGCACGATCGCGATGCCGGCCCGCTCGAGGTCGGCGATCTCGTCGCGGAGTGCGAGGGCGACCTGGTCGGCCGTCTCGCCGAGCGGCTGGTCGTCGCGGACGAAGGACCAGGCGAGGATCGTGACGGGTCCGGTCAGCATGCCCTTGACGGGCGCGGCCGACAGCGACTGCGCGTAGGCCGCCCACGGCACCGTGATGGGTGCGGGGCGCGAGACGTCTCCCCACAGGATCGACGGGCGCGTCGCGCGGGAGCCGTAGGACTGCACCCACCCGTTGCGGGTGACGGCGAACCCGTCGAGGTTCTCGGCGAAGTACTGCACCATGTCGTTGCGCTCGGGCTCGCCGTGCACGAGGACGTCCAGCCCGATGTCCTCCTGCAGAGCGATGACGCGCGCGATCTCGTCACGGAGGAACCCTTCGTAGGTCGCCTCGTCGATCTCGCCGCGCGTCGCGCGGGCGCGCGCCCGGCGGATCTCGGCGGTCTGCGGGAAGGATCCGATCGTGGTCGTCGGGAGCGCCGGCAGACCCAGCACCGCGTCCTGTGCGGCGGCACGCACCTCGAACGGGGTGCGGGATCGGTCTGCCGGGGTGAGCCCGCCGGCACGGGCGCGGACGGCGCCGTCGCGGACCCCGGGCGCCGAGCGGCGGTCGGCGAGGGCGGCCGTCGCGGCATCCAACTCCCCGGCGATCGCGTCGCGACCATCGGCGAGCCCGCGTGCCAGGGTCGTCACCTGGGAGACCTTCTGATCGGCGAAGGCGAGCCAGGACACGAGGCGGGGATCGAGGGCGGGCTCGGCGGCGAGGGCGTGCGG
>NZ_JAMXSA010000028.1:0-33256 GCF_024124465.1 Microbacterium sp. CnD16-F | reverse complement strand
TGTTCGCAGCGACCAACATCGACGACATCATCGTGCTCTCCCTCTTCTTCGCGCGAGGGGCAGGCCAGCGCGGCACTACCGCCCGCATTCTGGCCGGCCAGTACCTCGGATTCGCCGGCATCCTCGGTGCCGCGGTCCTGGTGACCATCGGTGCCGGGGCATTCCTGCCCTCGGCAGCCATCCCGTACTTCGGTCTCATCCCTCTGGGCCTCGGCCTCTGGGCCGCATGGCAGGCCTGGCGCGGAGACGATGACGACGATGACGACGAGGCCAAGGTTGCCGGCAAGAAGGTCGGCGTGTGGACAGTCGCAGGCGTCACCCTTGCCAACGGCGGCGACAACATCGGCGTCTACACCCCTGTCTTCCTCAGCGTGGAACCTCTCGCAGTAGTCGCCTACTGCATCGTCTTCCTCGCGCTCGTCGCGGTCCTGGTGGCCCTGGCAAAGTTCGTCGCCACCCGCCCCCCGATCGCCGAAGTGCTCGAACGCTGGGAGCACATCCTCTTCCCCATCGTTCTCATCGGCCTCGGCATCGTGATCCTCGTCAGCGGCGGAGCCTTCGGACTCTGACGTAGCGGCAGCGATCCAAACGGCCCCGACCGGGCGCACCCCTCTCGGTTCAGACCGCGAAACCTACCTGCAGCCAGTCCTGCGTGATCGCGGCAACAAGACCGCCACGGAGCGCTGCAAGAACCCCGCCACCAAGCGAACGAAGCCACAAGCAAGCGCGCACGCTCTATGCCGTCCCACAAGGCGATCCCCCTGCGGTCACATATGGCAGCCCTTCCCGAACTCACGTTCGACCCACCGAAAACGTCCGATGAGGGCTACGGGCAGCGACGTGGGCCGCGGCGTGATCGCCGGGACCGAGGTCGTCGGCGCCGGGCTCGTCGGCCGGGGGCCGTCGTCGGGTCCACGCAGCACCGGAGCGGGGACGCCGTTTCTCCATGTGATGTCCCGTGTCGCCTGTCTGATCGACCCCGGCCTCACCTTCCTTAGCCGCGATGCCGAGGCCTGGTCCACGAGTGCCACGGGGCGGGCCGGCAGGCATGATCCGGGCGGGACGCGCCCCCCACCGGGGGTGACCCTGCCGGGCCGCCGGGTCCGGACCCGGTCACGCGGCTCTCGGGACGGGCTGGGCGCGTACCTGCCGCTCTCAGCGCCCGCGACAGGGAGTTCCGCGAGTGGGCGACGGAGGTCGGGGGCCGGACATCCCGTTGTCGGCAGGTACGGTATGGTCATGCCCGTCGAGCTCCCCGCCCGAGGGGCATGACGAGGAGGTCAGCATGGCTCTGCGCGAACTCGAGTTCACGTCGCACAACGGCACCGACACCATCCAGGCCTGGGTGTACGAACCGGCGGTCACGCCGGTGGCGGTGGTCCAGCTCATCCACGGTCTCGGCGAGCACTCCCGCCGGTACCTGCACATGACGGCCGCGCTGGTGGATGCGGGGTTCGTCGTGGTCGCGGACGATCACGCGGGTCACGGTCGGACGGCGATGCAGTCGGGGACGTGGGGTGACGCCGGTGACGAGTCGGCGACGGTCATCGTGCAGGACGAGGTGACGCTGTACCGGAAGGCCAAGGAGCTGTTCCCCGACCTGCCGTACGTGGTGTTCGGCCACAGCCTGGGGTCGATGATCGCGCGGGCGCTGGTGCTGCAGCCGGGTGTCGAGGTCGACGGGCTCGCGCTGGGCGGTATCGCCGTGGGCATGCGCGGTGTCGAGTCGACGCTGGATCGCGAGGCCCTGAAGGCTGCCGTGGCGGCCGACGGTTCCGCCCCCGCTGCGGATGCGTTGGTGGGCCAGCTGTTCGACGGCTTCTACGACCGCCTCGGCCCGGACTTCGGCCCGACGGACTGGGTGGCGCGCAACGCGGACGTCGTCCGTGATCACGGCCGCGACCCCTTCAACAACTTCGGCGCCCCCTTGAGCAACCGGTTCCTGCAGGGCTTCGTCGACGTGTACGACCAGGCCAACGGCGACGACTTCTTCGACCGCCTTCCGCAGGTTCCCGTCGCGATCTTCGCGGGCGCGGAGGACCCGGTGACCAACTACGGCGAGGGTGCGCGCGAGGTCGCCCGGCGCCTGGAGGAGAAGGGCCACGACGTCGAACTCCACATCTACCCCGACGTCCGCCACGAGGTTCACAACGAGCCCGAGACCCGCGCCGAGATGGAGAACTCCCTCATCGAGTTCGTCCACCGCGCCGCCGGGCGGGACGACGCCTGACCCCCGAGGCGCACCCGGCCGCTCGCGCCCAAGCACCGTGACGGGGCCCTACCGTGAGGATCGTCTCTCGGCAGGGCCCCGTCGGTGATGTGAGGTCTCAGGCCATGACGGGACGCACGCGTCGCCCAGCGAGGGGCTCGTCCATGGTGACCTCGCGAAGCGGAGGATGTCGCCGGTGGCGCAGCGAGGGCGAGAGGCCTGGCCACGGGTGACCTCGCGGAAGTGAAGGCGAGGATGCCGAGAGCAGGCTCCGCGACGAGTGCCTGAACATCAACAGCTTCTACTCGCTGCTCCACGCCCAGGTCGTGATCGGCGACTGGAAGACCGAATACAACCACGACCGCCGGCCTCCCATCGCGGAGCCGCGGCGCAGCCGGCGGCGGGAGCGGTTCTGATCGACCCGCTGACCCGCGCCGGTGAGGTCACGATTGCGTAACAGGGCTTGCCTGACGCAAAATGTTTACGTGATCATTTTGGCAATTGCCAGTGACGTGGACGTCGTGGCAGGGCCGAGGAGTCGTTCCGTGGCCACCTGAATCCCCCCGAGAGGACATGCTTCGATGAAGCGCATGACAAAGGCTGCGGCGATGGCCGCCGCGGCGATCCTTCCCCTGTTCGCGCTGACCGCATGCGGCAGCGGTGGCGACGCCGAGGGCTCCGGCGACGGCAACACCCTGACCGTCTGGGCCTGGGACCCCTCCTTCAACATCTATGCGATGAAGGAGGCCGAGAAGGTCTACCAGAAGGACCACCCCGACTTCGAGCTGAAGATCGTGGAGACGCCCTGGGACGACCTGCAGGCCAAGCTCACCACCATCGCCCAGTCGCAGCAGTTCGACGAGCTGCCCGACATCTTCCTCATGCAGAACAGCGCGTTCCAGAAGAACGTCATCAACTATCCCGACGTGTTCGGCGACTACGCCGACGCCGACATCGACTTCTCGGAGTTCCCCCAGAGCGTCACCGCCTACTCCACGATCGACGACGTCAACTACGGTGTGCCCTTCGACTCGGGCACCGCGGTCTCGGCCCTGCGCACCGACGTGCTGGAGCAGGCCGGATACACCATCGACGACTTCACCAGCACCACCTGGGACGACTTCATCACGAAGGGCAAGGACGTGCTGGCCAAGACCGGCAAGCCGCTGCTCTCCGGCATCGCCGGCTCGTCCGACCTGCTGTCGATCATCCTGCAGTCCGCCGGGGGGAGCCTGTTCGACAAGGACGGTCAGCCCACGATCGCCGGCAACGATGTGCTGATCGACGCCATCGAGGTGTACACCGAGCTGGTCGAGTCCGGCGTGTTCGTCGAGGTCAACTCGTGGGACGAGTACATCAGCAGCTTCGTCAACGGCTCTGTCGCCGGCACCATCAACGGCATCTGGATCGCCGGGTCGATCCAGACCGCTGAGGACCAGGCGGGGAAGTGGGCCGTCACCGACCTGCCGAAGCTCGACGGCGTGCCCGACGCCACGAACTACTCGGCCAACGGCGGTTCGTCCTGGGCGATCAGCTCCACCGGCGACGCGACGCTCGCCGCCGACTTCCTGGCGTCCACCTTCGCGGGATCGACCGACTTCTACGACACGATCCTGCCGAAGGCCGGCGCGGTCGCGAACTGGATCCCCGCCGGCGAGAGCAGCGTGTACGCCGAGCCGAGCGCGTTCTTCAGCGGGCAGCCGATCTTCCAGAAGGTCGTCGAGTTCGGCGCCGAGGTGCCCAGCACCAACACCGGCGTCTACTTCTTCGAAGGTCGTGACGCGGTCAGCGCGGCGATGACCAGGGTCATCGGCGGCACCAGCATCGAGGATGCGCTCGACGAGGCCCAGGCCAACGTCGAGTTCGCGATGAACTGACCCTCTCCGCTCGGGCGGGGCACGACGCCCCGCCCGAGCGTCCTGTTCCGAAGCAATGGAAAGCGAGTACGCATCGTGGCGACCCAGGCGATCGTGACCTCCGACGGCTCCCGCCGGCGGGGGCGGAGCACCCCTCCGCCGGACTTCACCCCGCGCGGACCGTGGCTGAACACCGCACGGCGACGCAACCTCACCGGGTGGGGGTTCCTTCTGCCGGCAGCCCTCCTGATCACGCTGCTGAGCTTCGTGCCGATGATCCAGGCATTCGTCCTCTCGTTGCAGACCGGCCGGGGATCACGGCTGAACTGGGCGGAGCCGCTGTGGTCGAACTTCGCCCGGCTGCTCGACGACGAGATCTTCAAGCTCACCATGTTCAACACGGTGTTGTACCTGGTGGTCCAGGTGCCGATCATGCTGATCCTGGCGATGGTGCTGGCCAACCTGCTGAACGACCCGAAGCTGAGGGGCAAGGCCCTCTGGCGCACGATGATCTTCCTGCCGTGCGCCGTCTCGCTGGTCTCGTACTCGCTGGTTTTCCGCACCATGTTCGCCACGGACGGACTGGTCAACGACGCCCTCATGGCGGTCGGCCTCATGCACGACCCGCTCAACTGGCTCGGCGAGCCGTGGACCGCGCGGTTCGTGATCATCATCGGCCTGCTGTGGCGGTGGACCGGCTACAACATGATCTTCTTCCTGGCGGCGCTGCAGAACGTCGACCACTCCACCCTCGAGGCCGCGCGAATCGACGGCGCCGGTGCGTTCAAGACGTTCTGGTTCGTGACCGTGCCGCAGCTGCGGCCGATGATCGTGCTCACCGCGATCATGTCGATCAACGGCACGCTGCAGCTGTTCGACGAGTCCTGGGCGCTCACCAAGGGCGGGCCGTCATACAACTCGATGTCGATGTCGCACTACCTCTACGAGCTCGCATTCCTGAAGAACCCCAACGTCGGCTACGCCGCCGCGATCTCGTACGTGATCCTGATCATGGTCGCGGTGCTGGCTCTCATCCAGATGAAGGTGGGTGACAAGCGTGACTAGTCGACGCTTTCCCTGGCGACGCGTGCCCGGCTACGCGTTCCTGACCGTGTTCGCCCTGTTCTCGGTCTTCCCGCTGTATTTCATGCTGGTCTCATCGACCAACTCGACCCGAGAGGTCCTCGGATCCCGGCTGACCCCGGGCGGCCACTTCATCGACAATCTGGTGGCGCTGACCACGCAGCAGGATCTCGGCGCCGCCATGATCAGCTCGTCCCTCATCGCCATCGGCACGACGGTGCTGTCGCTGATCGTCTGCGCGATCGCGGGCTACGGCTTCGAGATCTACCACTCCCGCGGCAAGGACGTCGTGATGGCGATCCTCATGCTGGCGATGATGATCCCGTTCGCGGCCATCATGATCCCGCTGTTCCGCATCTTCGCGCAGTTCGACATGGTCAACTCGCTGTTCGCGGTGATCATCCCCTCGATCGCCACGCCACTGCTGATCCTGCTGTTCCGGCAGGCGTCGCGCTCGTTCCCGTATGAGGTCATCGAGGCCGCCCGGATCGACGGGCTGAAGGAGCTCTCCATCTTCGCGCGCATCTACGTGCCGACGATGAAGTCCACTTTCGCCGCCGCGGCCGTCATCACCTTCATGGCCTCGTGGAACAACTTCCTCTGGCCGCGTGTGATCCTGCTCGACAACGCGGTGCAGACGATGCCCATGCTCATCGCCAACCTCACGGCCGGATACGTCACCGACTACGGCGTGCTCATGCTCGCCGTGCTGCTGACATCCCTCCCGACCATCCTCATCTTCCTCATCCTGCAGCGCGCCTTCGCACAGGGCATCACCGGAGCCATCAAGTGACATTCGATCCCGTCTTCGCCATCGAGCGCATCGCCGACCCGACCTTCGTCTCGGAGAACCGCCGCCCGGCGCACTCGGACCACCGCTGGTTCGCCGACCTCGACGAGGCGCGATCGGGGGTCAGCGCGTTCGAGCAGTCGCTGAACGGCTTGTGGAAGTTCTTCTGCGCCCGCAACCAGGGGCAGGTGCTGCCCGACTTCGCCGATCCGTCGCGGGATGTGTCGGGGTGGGACGACATCCGCGTGCCTTCGCACCTGCAGCTGGAGGGCTACGACCGACCGCAGTACGTCAACGTCGGCTACGCATGGGACGGCCAGGAGGACATCGAGCCGGGGCAGGTCCCCGAGCGCGACAACCCGATCGGATGCTATGTGCGCACCTTCGCGCTCGATTGTCCGCTCGCCGAGGGCGAGCGGCTCAGCGTCACCTTCCACGGCGCGGAGAGCGCGATCGCGCTGTGGGTGAACGGCCGCTACATCGGCTACAGCACCGACAGCTTCACCCCCGCCGAGTTCGATCTCACCGACGCGCTGGTCGAGGGCGAGAACCGCATCGCCGCGCAGGTGTTCAGCTACAGCGCCGGCTCGTGGCTCGAGGACCAGGACTTCTTCCGGTTCTCGGGCATCTTCCGCGACGTCACCCTGTACCGGCGCCCCGGGGTGCACGCCGAGGACATCCGCGTGACTACCGCGGTCGCCGATGACCTGGCATCCGCCCAGGTGCGGGTCCGCGTGGAGCTCGACGGGGCGGGCGGCGCCGTCTCGGCCCGCATCGAGGGCGTCGGCGAGCTCGCGCGGGATGCCGACGGAGCCTTCGTCGTGCAGGTGGAGGAGCCCCGGCTGTGGAGCCCCGAGCATCCGCACCTGTACGACCTCGTGATCGAGGTGCGCGACGCCGCCGGGGCGCTGACCGAGGTCGTCCCGCAGCGAGTCGGCATCCGCCGGTTCGGCATCGAGAACGGCGTGCTGTCGCTCAACGGCGACCGGGTCGTCTTCAACGGCATCAACCGTCACGAGTTCGGCCTGAACGGGCGGGTGCCGTCGCGAGAGCTCACCGAGTCCGACATCCGGATGCTGAAGGCGCACAACGTCAACGCCGTGCGCACCAGCCACTACCCGAACGACTCGGCGTTCTACGCGCTCGCCGACGAGTACGGCCTGATGGTCATCGACGAGATGAACCTCGAGACGCACGCCCGGTGGAGCCGCATCCGCCTGCACGGCGAATCGCTCGACACCGCCCTGCCCGGCGACCACGACGAATGGCGCCCGGCGGCGCTGGATCGTGCCCGCAGCATGCTCGAGCGCGACAAGAACCACGCCAGCGTGGTGATCTGGTCCTGCGGCAACGAGTCCTTCGGCGGCACGGTGCTGCGCGATGTGGCCGACTGGTTCCGGTCGGTCGACGATCGCCCGGTGCACTACGAGGGCGTGCACTGGGACCCGAGGTACCCCGAGACGACCGACATCGCGAGCCAGATGTACACCCCCGCCGCGGCGGTGGAGGACTATCTGCGCACCAACCGCGACAAGCCGTTCATCGTGTGCGAGTACGCGCACGCGATGGGCAACTCCTTCGGCGGGGTCGGCGAGTACATCGAGCTCGCGTATCGTGACGAGCTGTTCCAGGGCGGCTTCATCTGGGACTTCGCCGATCAGGCGATCCTCATGCGCGATCGCTACGGCCGCGAGTACTTCGGCTACGGCGGCGACAACGGCGAGGCGCCGCACGATCAGGACTTCAGCGGCAACGGCATCTTCTTCGCCGACCACACCCCCTCGCCGATGGCGCAGGAGATGAAGCGGCTGTACCAGGGCTTCGTCGTCGACGTGTCGGAGTCGTCGTTCGCGCTGACGAACCGGCTGATGTCGACCTCGTCGGCCGAATACGAGACGCGCGTCTCGATCTCCCGGGAGGGCCGCATCCTGACCGCCGGCGTCGTCGACACGGACGTCGCGCCGGGCGGGTCGGCGGTGTACCCGCTGCCGGTCGCGATTCCCGCGGCGGCGGGCGAGTACGCGATCGTCGTCTCGCTGCACCTGCGGACCGAGACGGCGTGGGCACCCGCCGGGCACGAGGTCGCCTTCGGCGAGCACGTGCTCAGGGTCGGCGAGCCGGCCGCAGGCGCGACGGCACCGGCCGCGCAGGTCGCGGCGCCCGCGCCGCGCCTGGTCGAGGGCACGCTGAGCATCGGCGTGCACGGGCCCGGCTTCCACGTGACGTTCTCCCGGATCTTCAACGGGCTGACCTCGTACCGCTTCGGCGAGACGCGCACGGGCGGCCGCGAGCTGCTCTCGGGCGCGGTCACCCCGAACTTCTGGCATGCGCCGACCGCGAACGAGCGGGGCTGGGGCGGCCCATTCGAAGAGGGGCAGTGGCTGCTCGCCAGCCGTTACGGCCGCGCCAGCGGGTTTCACGAGCCGGCCGACATCTCGGTCGAGCAGGTCGACGGCGGGGTGCGCATCGGCTACCGCTACGAGCTGCCGACGACGCCCGTGACGCACTGCGATCTCAGTTATCTCGTCGACGGCGCGGGCCGGGTGGAGGTCACCCAGCGGATGCACGTGCCCGAGGGTCTGCCGCAGATGCCCGAGTTCGCCACGATGCTGGCGATGCCCGCGGATTACGACCGGGTGCGCTGGTACGGCGACGGTCCCGAGGAGTGCTACGTGGACCGGCGGGAGGGTGCCCGGCTGGGCGTCTACGACCGTCACGTCCCCGACATGCTCACCCCGTACATCCGTCCGCAGGAGGCCGGCAACCGCACCGGCGTGCGCTGGGCGGAGATCACGGATGCCCGGGGCGCGGGTCTGCGCTTCGAGGGAGACCCGATCATGGAGTTCTCGGCGCTGAGCTGGACGCCGGCCGAGATCGAGAGCGCACTGCATCCGCACGAGCTGCCGCCGATCCACCGCACGATCGTGCGCCCGGCGCTGATGCGCCGGGGGGTGGCGGGAGACGACTCCTGGGGTTCGCGTCCGCTCGACCGGTACCTGCTGCCGACGGGAGACCTCGAGTTCCGGTTCGCGTTCCGCGGCATCCAGAACCGCTGAGCCCGGCTCAGCCGACCCGCGCCGTCCCCGATCCCGGGGGCGGCGCGGTGCTCGCCCGCACGATCAGCTCGGTGGGCACCGGGTCGGCGGTGGTGCGCTTCTGGTGCTCGATCCGGTCGATGAGCATGCCGACCGCCGCGGTGGCGACACGGTCGAAGTACTGGTGCACCGTGGTCAGCGGCGGCCGGAAGTCGGCGGAGAGCTCCATGTCGTCGAAGCCGACGACGCTGACCGAGCCGGGCACGTCGCGTCCGGCCTCGTGCAGTGCGCGCATGGCTCCCAGCGCCATCGCGTCGTTGGACGCGAAGATCGCCGTCACCGCGGGGTCGGCTGCCAGTCGCTTCCCCGCCGCGTAACCGGATGCCGGGCTCCAGTCACCCGGCATGACCGGGGGCACCACGCGGCCGTGCTCGCGGAGCGTGTCGGCCCAACCCTGCTCTCGGTCCCTGGCGCCGTGCGAGCGCTCGGGTCCGCGGACGTGCCACACCGTCTCGTGCCCGAGTGAAAGGAGGTGCTCGGTGGCCAGCCGGGCGCCCTGCGCCTGATCGGTGTCGATCGCGACGTAGGGATGCGAGCGGCCGGCGGTGACGACGATCGTGGGGATCTTGGCGATGCGCTTCAGGTCGGACTTGAGCAGCTCATGCTCTTCGAGCACCACGATGAGCCCGTCGACCGCCTGGTCGGCGATCCGGGTGAGCGCGCCGGTCAGGCCCGCCTGCGCGATGGTCCACAGCGGGGTGAGCGCGAGCGAGTAGCCGGCCTTGGACGCCTCGCTGGCGAACGCCTCCAGCGTTCGGGTGTTGCCGTAGCTGGAGAGCTCGGACATGATCACGCCGAGGGTGCGGAACCTGCCGGTCTTCAGAGCGCGCGCGGCGGAGTTCGGCCGGTAGCCGAGCCGGTCCATGGCCGCGAGCACCTTGTCGCGGGTGACCGGACGCACGATGTCCATGCCGTTGGCGACGCGAGAGACGGTCTGCGCCGAGACCCCGACCTCACGTGCAACGTCGATGATCGACGGCGCGCGCCACACGCGCGCGTCCTCCGGCTGCTCCACCACTGACCCTCCCGGCGTCCCCCTGAACGATACCAATCCGCGGTCGCGCCCCCGTCCCCGGCCTTCCCTCCGGCCCTCACCCACCCACCTCCGGGTTTCGAATCGCTCATATTGCTGTGTTCTGGATCGCCCCCTTCCTTTTCTGCCTCACGTGGGTAGCTGGATGAGTCCGCAGAGCGGGCATCGCCAGACTGGCGTGCGCTTGGGGTCGCCGGCGGCTTCGAGCTGTACGAGGCATTGGCGGCAGTTGGGGGCGAAGCCGAGCCAGGTGGTGTCGTCGTCGGGGGTCGTCGGGTCAGGGTAGGTATCTGCGCGTGGGGGCGTGGGGTGTGTCCACAGGGTCCGCTGATACGGGCGGCGACGGTGGCTGCGGCTCCGTGCGTTGCCGGCTGCTCCTTGGTCTGGGGCCGGCAACGAACGGGGCATCAGCGGATGCGGGGCGTGGCCTTCGTTTCTTCGGGCAGCGTTGCGCGGGTGATGGCCCGTGCCAGGGAGGCGGTGACGAGCATTGTTCCCCAGACGACTAGGCAGATAGCGAGGAAGCCGAGGGCGGCGAGCAGGAGGGGGCTGAATCCTGCGGGAGCTTGGGGGCCGGCGGCTAGCCACGCTGGCGGGGCGGGGAAGAACAGCGAGTACGCGCCGATCGCGAGCAGCACGACGACGAGTGCCCGCAACACGCGGCAAAAAACCGGGGACGGTTCACCGACCGACAGTGCTGCGCGAGTGGTGATGTTCATGGTGTCGCCTTTCGTTGTGGTGTGTGGTGTGCGTTGTTACTGGCGGTGGTCGGGGTAGAGCGCGAGGACGCGGGCGGCGACGTTGCGCACGTTGTCGGGGGTCACGTCGTCGAGGAGGATCGTTCGCATTCCCTCGTCGAGGTCGATCAGCCAGACGGGGCGCTCGGTGAGAATGTCGATGCCGAGGCGGTGGATCGGGGCGTCGGATGCCTCGTCGATGGGTCCGAAGTACAGTTCGGGCACCCATCCTTCGCCGCCCATGTCTGTCTCGATGCTGGTCGGGCACGGGAGGAGCTGCGCGAGGTCGGCCAGCAGGGCCTCTACATCGGTCGTGGTCAGCGTGTGCATGGCGGTGTCTCCGTGGGTGGTGGGTTCGGTGTTCATGCGGGGGTTCCTTCCTGGGGTGCGCTGAGGTCGTAGCCGCCGAAGGGGCTGTAGCCGGGGACGTGGCGGGTGCCGTAGGGGCCGCGTTCGGTGATGATGGGGGCGCCGGGGACGCGCATGTTGGCGGGGTAGTTGGTGTCGAACCAGTCCTCGAGCTTGGGGGTGAGCTTGGTGGTGCCCATCTGTCCGCGGAGCTTTGCGGGGAGGACGGGGAGGCACGCCAGCCGGGGAAGGCGTGGTCGTGCCAGGCTTCGACGCACTCGCTTTCGGTGCCGATGTGGTGCCAGCTGCACGTGCTGCAGATGAGTTGGGTGAGGCAGTCGCCGACGCAGGAGCAGATTTTGCCGAGGCCGAGGGTGGCGCGGTGCGCTTGGTGGGCTCCCCCGGCACGGTCTGGGCGCGCGTCGAGGACGGCTTCCACGTCGGCAGTCGTGACGGCAACTTCCTGGGGTACATCGAACGGCGGGGGGACGGCCGCTTCGTCGCGTTCGACATGCGCTCCACCGCGGTCGGCACCTTCACCGACCTCGTCCCCGCGATGCGGACGCTGTCCGCCGAGAAGGTTGCCGGGACCGCCGGCATCCTGACGATCCGGGAGAACCGATGACCGACTCCCACGCCGTGTTCTCCGTCGTGTATTCGAGCATGGCGACCGCGCCGCTCGATGACGGCGCGCTGCGCGAACTCCTCGAGCAGAGCCGGACCTCGAACGCCGAGCGCGACGTGACGGGGATGCTGCTGTACCGGAACGGCCGCTTCATCCAGATCCTCGAGGGTCCCGAACAGGCCGTCCGCGACACGATGGCGAAGATCGAACGGGACCCCCGCCACGACCACCTCCGGGTGCTGATCGACGAGTTCATCGACGAGCGCAACTTCGCCGAGTGGACCATGGGCTTCGACCCCATCACGACCCCGGACGCCGAGGCGCCGGAAGGCTTCCGTGACACGTTCGACGACCTCGAAGCGCACGGCGACCCGTCGGCCACCCTGCGGGCGGCACGCGAGTTGAGCCTCTGGTTCCGCGTCCGCGCGACTCAGCCGCGCTGACCGGACGACGAACGGCCCGAACCCCCTGAAGGGTCCGGGCCGTCGTCGCGTCAGCGGCTCAGAGCGTGCGGGCGAAGGGGTCGAAGTCGACCGGCACCGGCGGGACCGGGGCGACCGTGCTGTCGATCTCGAGGTACTGGCCGGTCTCGGCCGAGTCCTGCGCCGAGAGCAGCACGTCGAGCACGTGGAAGCCGAGCTCGCCGGTCGCGACGTGCGGCCGGTTCTCTGCCACGGCCCGCACCATGTCGAGCACGCCGAGGCCGCGGCCGACGACCGTGCCCTGCTGCTCGACCTCGATCCACTCCTGCTCGGTCTTCATACCGTCGCGGAACACACCGAGCGGCTTGACGTACGCCGTGCGCCCCTCGAAGCGGTTGGGATCGGGCAGCACGATCGAGCCCTCGGTGCCGTGGATCTCCACGACGCCGTGACGCTCGAGCGCCGAGTCGAAGCTCAGCAGGTGCGTGCCGTGCTGGCCGCCCTCGAAGGTCGAGAGGACCTGCACCGACGAGGGCACCTCGACGGGGAAGGTCTCGCCCGCGCGGGGACCGGTGTGGATGTGACGCTCCGTGCGGAACCGCGACCCGCGCGCGGCGACGCCGGCGATGGGCCCCAGCAGGCTGACGAGGGCCGAGAAGTAGTACGGACCCATGTCGAGCAGCGGGCCGGCACCCTTCGCGAACAGGAACGCGGGCTCGGGATGCCACAGGTCGGGGCCCTGCGTCTGGAACGCGGTCTGCACGAACAGCGGGGTGCCGATGACACCCTCGGCGATCGCGCGCTTCGCGGTCTGGAAACCCGGGCCGAGGATCGTGTCGGGCGCCGAACCGACGCGGACACCCGCGGCCTCGGCATCCTTCAGCAGCTGACGAGCGCCCTCGCGGTCGAGGCCCAGCGGCTTCTCGGTCCACACGTGCTTGCCGGCGGCGACCGCCTGCGCCGAGACCGCGATGTGCGACTCGGGGATCGTGAGGTTGACGACGAGCTCGACCTCGGGGTTGGCGAGGACGTCCTCGAGCGTGCCCCACGAGGGCACCCCGTGCTCCTCGGCCTTCGCCTTCGCGCGCTCGGGGATCAGGTCGCCGATCGCGACCACCTTCACGTCGGGGAACGACGTGAGGTTCTCGAGGTAGGTCTGGCTGATGACACCGGCACCGACGATGCCCACTCCGACGCGACCGGTCATGCGATGAACCCGCCGTCCTTCAGGAAGGCGTACGAGGCCGCGATGTCCTCGAAGACGTCCCCGGGAGCCTTGTCGTACTCGATGACGGCGAACTTGATGCCCGTGCCCGCCTGCAGCGACTCGGCGAGGGGCACATCGCCCGTGCCGGCGCGCAGCTGCTCGAGCGAGTCGGAACCGAACGCGTCGGCGCCGGGCGCCCACGGGTTGGATGCCGGGGCGATGCCGTCCTTGACGTGCACGGCGACGAGCCGGTCGCCGAGGCTCCTCACGAGCGCCGGCACGTCCTGGCCGCCGGTGAGCGCCCAGAACAGGTCGAGCTCGATCTCGACGCGGTCGTCGGTCAGCTCGAGGAAGCGCTCGTAGGCGGTCTGACCGCCGAAGTCCGCCACGAACTCCTGCGCGTGGTTGTGGTACCCGACCGTCAGGCCGAACTCCGCGGCTTTCTCGGCGGCGCGGTTCATGCGCTCGGCGATGTCGGCGACACCCTCTTCGGTGAGCCAGCGCTCGGCGGGCACGAACGGGTCGATGACCGTCGTCATGCCGATCTTCGCGGCCGCCTCGAAGACGACCTCGGGAGCGGGGGTCGGGATCGAGCCGTCCGGGGTCCAGAGCTCGTCCGAGAGCAGCGGCGCGTGGCCGGTGGGAGAGGCGAGGCCGCTGGCGTCGAGGGCCGCGCGGATCTCGTCGGGACGCCGCACGAAGTCGAACGCCTCCACGTTGCGCAGACCGATCGCAGCCAGCTTGTCGAGCGATCCGGACATGTCCTCGCTGAACTCTTTCGCGAGTGTGTAGAGCTGGACAGAGGCGAGTGGCAGAGCCATGGGCCTTCCTTCGTACGTCGTTGTCGGATGCCGCGGGGCGGCGTGGCCACGACGATAGCAGACAAACCTCCAGTTGGATGTTTTTCGTCGACGGCCCTACTCTGTCCCCATGGGTCAGGACGACGAGGGCGTGATCGGCCGCCGCGGATCGCAGCCGAAGGGCGTCGCCCGGCGGCAGGAGATCCTCGATCGCGCGATCGAGGTCTTCCGCGAGCGCGGGGCGCACGGCACGTCGCTCCGCAAGATCGCCGAGGCCATCGGCGTCTCGCACGCCGCCCTGCTGCACTACTTCGACTCGCGCGAACAGCTGCTCGTCGCCGTCTACAAGCACGCCGAGGGCAGCCGCGTCGACTCCCTCGACCTCCGCCCCGGCATCGACACCATGATCGAGGCGGCGATCAAGAACGTCGAGGTGCCCGGTCTCGTCACCCTGTACTCCACCCTGCTCGCCGCCTCGCTCGAGACGGAGTCCGGCGTCGGGCGCGAGTTCTTCACGGCCCGTTTCACCGGGCTCCGCGCCACGATGACCGAGAGCCTGCAGCGACAGCAGGCCGAGGGCCTGGTGCGCGACGACGTCTCGGCCGAACACCTCGCGTCGCTTCTGATCGCGGCATCCGACGGTCTGCAGATCCAGTGGCTGCTCGATCCGGCGGTCGGGCTGGAATCGACCCTGCGCACCCTCGGCGCGCTCCTGCGCCCGCCCGCATGACCGGGCCGCACCTCACGCGCCGGCTCGTCGTCGTCCTCGGCTTCCTCTCGGCGGTCGGTCCGTTCGCGATCGACATGTACCTCGCGTCGCTGCCGCAGATCGCCCGCGAGCTCGACGCCGCCTGATCAACGCGACCTACGCACCGCGCATCGGACCGGAACGGATGCTGGTGGTCGGCGCCGCGCTCGGCGTCGCGTCCGCGACGGTCATGACGGTCTCGGCGGCCACCGGCATCCTGTCGATCCCGCTCTTCCTCGGCTGCGCCTTCGCCACCATGGGGGCGGCGGGTCTCACGTTCGGCAACGCCAACGCGCTCGGCCTCGCCCGGGCGACGCCCCGCAACCGCGGCGCGGGCGCGGCCCTCATGGGCACGTCCCAGTTCGCGGTCGGCGCGCTCATCACCCCCGTGGTGGGCCTGTGGGGCGAGGAGACCGCGGTGCCGATGGCGTGCGTCATGCTCGTCGGCGCGCTGCTCAGCCTGACGCTCGGGATCGCCTCGAACCGCGCGAGCGCCCGATCGCACCCGTCGTGAGCCACCTTTCGAGCGCACGGTAGGCCTGCTCGCGAGGGCCCGGACGCGACAGGAAGAGGTCGTGGATGCCGCCCTCGATCCGCGCGAGCGTGATGTCGCGCCCGATCCGGGTGGCGGCGCGGGCGATGTCGTCGACGACGAGTACCGAGTCGCTGCCGGTCATCTCGGCGTTCCACGCGAACGGATTCGTCGACGCGGTGGACAGCATCACGAGGGTCGGAACGCCCACGTCGATGCCCGCCGACACCCGACGGTGCCCCTCGACGATCGCGGCGAGCCAGCCCGGGTGCGTCGGGAACCCGCGCTCGGGCCGCCACTCGCGCCGGTAGCCGCGGACGGGCAGCGCGCCCACCTCGGTCTGCGCGCGGGTGTAGAAGCCGAGGTCGACGACGGGGTGCGCACCCAACGGATCGACGCGTGCCCGCATCTGCACGAGGGGCGACAGCGCCTGGCGCCCGAGGGTGCCGATCTGCAGTTCGAGCCATGGGCTGTTGAGGACGAGCCCCGCGAGGCGGCCGTGGTGCCGCGAGGCCCAGAGCGTCGCGGTGAGGCCGCCCGTCGAATGCCCCATCATCACGAGCCGGCGCCGCGACGGCGCACCCTCGGGACCGTGACCCATCGCGTCGAGGGCCGTGGCGATGTCGGCGTCGTACACCTCGAGCGACGTCACGAACCCGGGCGTCTGGCCGGGGCGCAGGCTGCGGCCGTACTTGCGCAGATCGAGCGCGTGGAAGCGCGCTCCGTGCGAAGTCCAGAACCGGGCGAGCTCGACCTGGAAGAAGTAGTCGGACCAGCCGTGCAGATAGAGGACGTCGACGTCGCGCAGCGGCCCCGTCAGCCGCGCGAGCGTCGGCGGCTCGAGGCGGACGAGCGTCGCGACGACCTCGCCCTCCTGGTCGGCGCCGAGGGGCAGCGTCAGGGACTGGAACGGACGCCCGAGGACGTCCGTCTCCCACTCGCCGCTCATCGGAACCTCACTCGCCGCGCGAGACCCGCACCATCTCTTCGCGGTCGACGACCTTGATCCGCTCGCGCTCGTGCGGTGCACCGAGGGCGACCTCGTGCGCGTCGAGCCGGTGCCAGCCGTCGAGGTCGGTCCACGCGACCTGACGCTCGGCGAGGAGCGCGATGATCGCCTCGTCGGACGGGTCCTCGGGGGTCCACCACGACGCCTGGTCGTTGATGAGGTGGCGGATCGTCTCCATGGCGTCGGACTTCGTGTGACCGATGAGGCCGACCGGGCCGCGCTTGATCCAGCCGGTCGCGTACACGCCGGGGACCCGCTCGTTCGAGCCCTTCTTCAGCACCTGACCCTCGTGGTTGGGGATGACGCCGTGGCGCTTGTCGAACGGCACGTCCGGCAGCGGCGAACCGAAGTAGCCCACGGCGCGGTAAACCTGCCCGACCGGGATCTCGCGGAGCTCGCCCGTGCCCTCGACCCCGCCGGAGCCGTCGGGGCGGGTGCGCTCGGTGACAATCGCCGCGACGCGGCCGTCGGCATCCTTCTTGATCTCGACGGGACGCGCCCAGAAGTGCAGGTGCAGCCGGCGACTCGCCTCGCCGCCGGCGTTGTTGACGCTCGGCCGCTGGCGCCACGACTGCAGGACGCGGTCGATGACCATGACCTGCTTGTTCGAGGCGATCGCGGCCTTCGACGCCTCGTCGTAGTCGAAGTCCTCGTCGTAGACGACCATGTCGACGTCGCGCAGCTCGCCGAGCTCGCGCAACTCGAGGGGGGTGAACTTCACCTGCGCGGGACCGCGACGGCCGAACACGTGCACGTCGGTGACGGGCGAGGCCTTCAGGCCCTCGTAGACGTTCGCGGGGATCTCGGTGGGCAGCAGGTCGTCGGCGTGCTTGGCGAGCACGCGCGCCACGTCGAGCGCGACGTTGCCGTTGCCGAGGACGGCGACGGACGCCGCATCCAGCGGCCACTCGCGCGGGAAGTCCGGGTGCCCGTCGTACCAGCTGACGAAGTCCGCGGCGCCGAAGGAGCCGTCGGCGTCGATGCCGGGGATGTCGAGGGCGGCGTCCTTGATCGCGCCCGTCGCGAAGATGACCGCGTTGTAGTGCTTCTTCAGGTCGGCGAGGGTGATGTCGGTGCCGAAGCGAACGTTGCCGAAGATGCGGATGTCGCCGCGGTCGAGCACGTCGCGGAGCGCGTTGATGATGCCCTTGATGCGCGGGTGGTCGGGGGCGACGCCGTAGCGCACGAGACCGTAGGGCGCCGGCAGGTGGTCGAACAGGTCGATCGAGACGTCGAACTTGCGCTCGGCCTTGAGGAGGATGTCCGCCGCGTAGATGCCGGCGGGTCCCGCGCCGACGATGGCCAGCCGGAGCTTGGTCATGGGTGTCCTTTCCGAGAGCCCGCGCGCGGGCGTGACGAAGAAGCGGCGGTTCCGCCGGTGATCAGCTGGAGCGGTCGACGACGACCTGCGCGAAGCGCGTGAGCGCCTCACGGACGAGGCCGTCCGGGAGGGGCGAGAGGGCGGCGACGGCGCGGTCCGACCATTCGTGCGCGAGACGGCGGGTGGCCTCGGTCGCGGGGTGGTCGCGCAGCTGCGCGAGCGGGGCGTCGAGGATGACGGGATCGGCGCCGTCGGAGATGCGGGCGACACCCTCGTCGATCGTGACCTTGAGCGCCTGCGAGGCGGGGTCGGTCGCACGGCCGAGGAGCAGGTAGGGCATCGTCGGCACGCCGGCGCGCAGGTCGGTGCCGGGGACCTTGCCGGTTTCCTCGGCGTCGGCCGACAGGTCGATGACGTCGTCGAGCAGCTGGAAGGCGACACCCACGCGCTCGCCGAACTCGCGCACCGGCGCGGCGTACTCGTCGGAGGCGTCGGAGAAGACGACGCCGGTCTCGGCGGCGGCGGCGATCAGCGAACCGGTCTTGTCGCTGAGCACCTGGAGGTAGAAGTCGACCGGGTCGTCGCCCGGCTGCGCCCCCACGGTCTCGTGCATCTGACCGAGCACGAGGCGCTCGAAGGTGTCGGCCTGCAGCCGGATGGCGCGCTCGCCCACCTGGGCCATGAGCTGGCTGGCACGCGAGAAGAGCAGGTCGCCGGTGAGGATCGCGACACTGTTGCCCCACACCGCGTGGGCGCTGGGAACGCCGCGGCGACGGTCGGCCTCGTCCATGACGTCGTCGTGGTACAGCGACCCGAGGTGGGTCATCTCGAGCGCCGTCGCGCCCGCGAGGACGTCGTCGGTGACCCCGGAGCCGAGCTGCGCCGTGAGGATGGCGAGCATCGGCCGCATCCGCTTTCCGCCCGCCTCGTAGAGGTAGCGCGAGGTGACGTCGGCGAGCGAGTCCCCGACCTTCAGCTCACCGGCGAGGCGGGCTTCGACGAGGTCGAGCCCCTCTTCGACCGTGGTGAGCAGCTTGCGCATGCGCGGGCCCACGAAGATGCGCTCGGTGACGCCGAGACGGCTCGCGATCTGCGAGCCCGGAGTACCGGGACGGGGGGTCATGCCTCCAGCGTACCCGTCGCGCCTCAGGCCCGGCCCGGGGTTGCGGGCTTGCGCGCGCGGTGCAGTGCGACGATCCCGAAGCTCAGGTCGCGCCAGGCGACCTGCTCCCACCCGGCGGCGCGGATGCGGCCGGCGAGGGTGCGCTGATCGGGCCAGTCGCGGATCGACTCGTTGAGGTAGTCGTAGGCGTCGGCGTTCGAGCTGAACGCCCGCGCGACGACGGGCAGGACCCGGTCGTTGTAGAAGCGGTACAGCCCGCGCATGAGCGCTGCCGGCGGGTGCGAGAACTCGCAGATGACGAGGCTTCCGCCGGGCTTGGTGACGCGCAGCATCTCGCGCAGCGCCTTATCGGGGTCGTTGACGTTGCGCAGCCCGAACGAGATCGTCACGGTGTCGAACTCCTCGTCGCCGAACGGCAGGGCCGTCGCGTCCGCCTCGACGAAGGACAGGTTCGGGATGCCGCCGTGCCGCCGCTTCCCCTCCGCGATCATCCCCGCCGAGAAGTCGCCCGCGACGACCTCGGCACCCGAGCGGGCGAGCGAGACCGAGCTCGCGCCGGTGCCGGCGGCGAGGTCGAGGATCCTCTGGCCGCGCCGCGGTGCGATGGCGCGCGTCGTCGCGATGCGCCACAGCTTGTCGTTGCCGAGGCTGAGGATCGTGTTGGTGCGGTCGTATCCCGCCGCGACCTCGTCGAACATGCCGCTGACGCGCGCGGGATCCTTGCCGAGGTCCGCGCGGGTGGACGGGGTGCGGGAGGGCTGTTCGGTCACGTGTCGAGCCTAATCGGGGCGGGATGCCGCGGGGCTGCCCCACGGGGCTCGGGTGGGTGCGGCCGGATTAGGCTGAGAGCGTGACTTCGACTGCGCTCGGCGCTCCCCGGCTGCGCGCCGTCACCCGCCGCATCGAGCCGGTCGACGACCCCCTCTCCTACGCCGCGCCCGACGACCCGACGGTCTGGTCGCGTCGCGGCGACATGCTCGTCGGCTGGGGCCGCGCCGCCGAGCTTCCGGCGGGAGAGTCCGCCGTCGCCTGGTGGCGGGCCGTCAGCGCCGCGGCCGAGGTCGACGACAAGGTGCGGATGCCGGGATCCGGCCTCGTCGCCTTCGGCGCGCTGCCGTTCGACCCGGCCCACAGCTCGTCGAGCGCGACGCTGACGGTGCCGAAGATGATCATCGGCCGCCGCGGCGACACGAGCTGGGTCACCCACGTCTTCACCGACGGTGAGCCCGAGCGTCCCGAGCCGCAGTCCATCCCTTTCGGGCCGCATTGGTCGGCGGTCGTGGGGCCGGGGGCCTGCACACCCGACGGCTACCAGGCGGAGGTACGGGCCGGGCTCGAAGCGATCGCCTCGGGCGAGGTCGCCAAGGTGGTGCTGGCGCGCGACCTCGTCGGCTCCGTGCCTGCCGGATCGGATCTGCGACGACTCGTCCGCGCCCTCGCCTCGGCCTACCCGGACACCTGGACCTTCGCCGTCGACGGTGCGATCGGAGCGAGCCCCGAGACCCTCGTCACGGTCTCGGGCGGTACGGTCACGGCGCGTGTGCTGGCCGGGACCGCCGCGCGGGGCGCCGACGCCGACGCCGACACCGCGGCATCCGTCGCCCTGGCCACCAGTGCGAAAGACCTCGACGAGCACCGGTACGCCGTGCAGAGTGTGCTGACGGCGCTGCGCGCGCACACGACCGCGCTGGCGGCCGAGCCCGAGCCGTTCATGCTGAAGCTGCCGAACGTGTGGCACCTCGCGACGGATGTCGAGGGCACGCTCTCGGGCCACGCGTCGGCGCTCGACCTCGTCGAGGTGCTGCACCCGACGGCGGCGGTCGCCGGAACTCCGACGCAGGCGGCGCTCGAGGTGATCCGTCGGGTCGAGCCGTTCGACCGCGGCCGCTACGCCGGGCCGGTCGGCTGGATCGACGCGAACGGCGACGGCGAATGGGCGATCGCGCTGCGATGCGCGCAGTTCGACGTGCACGGCGACGGCGACATCGCGCTCACCGCCCACGCCGGCGCGGGCATCGTCGCCGGGAGCGACCCCGAGACCGAGATGCTCGAGACCCGGGTGAAGTTCCGTCCCATCGTCGACGCGCTCGCCTGAGGGCGGTCAGACGTTCGCGAGGAACGTCTCGACGGTCGCGGCGAAGTCGGGGTGGTCCTGGGGCCGGTGACCATGGCCCGACAGGGTCCGGCGATGCGCACCGTGTCGCTCGAGCACCTCGGCGATCGCGTCGTACTCGGCGTTCCACCCGCCCGTGACGACGAGGGTCGGGATGCCGCGCAGCATCGCGGCGTCCACGCCGAACCCCCAGGGCGGTCGCCTCGCCGCGAAGCGCGCGACCCCGGCACGCTCGGGCTCCCAGCGCGCCGGGTCGGCGGGGCCGCCGAACATGAGGGGTCGCACGACGGACCAGTAGCCGAAGAGGTCGCCGGTGTCGGCGAGGGCTCTTGCGCGGGAGATCCCGGCGATATGGGCCTCGATCGCGGGATGGCCTCGAGCGACGTCGTAGAGCGCCGGCTCGACGAGGACGAGAGCTCGGGGCGACAGCCGGGCTGCGGCGAGCGCGACGGGGACGGCAGCGGCGGAATGGGCGAATACGACAGCGCCCGTCGGCGCGGCATCCGTCAGCGTGGCCGCGTGCTCGTCCAGCGGGCGGGTGAGATCGAAAGGCAGGTGGTGCGCGTCGGACTGCGCCGACGAGGGCCATGCGGATGCGGGGTCGCGGTCGGTGCTGTGAACGTACAGTCGCACGGGTTCAGGGTACGGCCAGCGGGTCCTCGGACAGGCCGATCAGCTCCGCGATGACGCGCGGGTGGGCGAGCACCCGGAAGTGGCCGCCCGTGTCGAGGCGCACGTTCTTGGCGGCGCCGGGCAGTTCGCTGCCCTCGGGGATGTGCGGATCGAACCGCCCGTACACCGAGACGATGCGCGCGTTGACCTCGTGCTCCCGCGACAGAGCGAGGATCGTCGCGCTGCGGGGCGAGAAGATCCGCAGAGACGGGAGGACCATGAGTCGGCCGTAACGTGATCCGCCGAACGGGGTGGCCACGGCGAGCATCGCGCGCACGCGGCCGGTGGGCGCGTCGACGACCATGGCGCGTTTACCGACCAGTCCGCCCTTGCTGTGCGCGAGCAGCACGCAGCCGCGCAGGTCCTGCTCGGCGAGGTAGTCGACGACCCGGGCGGCGGCGTCATCGACGGGACGTCGGTTGCGGCGGAGCACCGGCAGGACGTGCACGGGATGCCCGCGGTCGTGCATCGCGCGGATGAGCGGCATCATGAACCGCCAGGTCTCGTACACGCCGGGGAGGATGACGATGGGCGTGAGCTCACCCGTCAGGAACTGCCGCGGATCGGTGCGCGTCAGGGTCGCGGCGACCTGCCAGCGCAGCGCGTAGAGGTAGTCGCGCGCCCACCCCGCCGCGTTGCGGACGACAGAGGTCATCGCAACTCCTGCCGTGCGCGGAACGCGAGGATCGCGTCGGCGACCCCTCGCGGAGCGCTGTGCTGGACGACGTGTCCGCTGCCGGGGATCTCCGACGTCTCGGCATCCGCGGCACCGGCGGAGAGCCGTCGACACCACGCCGCCCCCGCGATGGGGTCGCGCGCACCGCGGATGACGAGCAGAGGGCGTGCGAGCGCTCGCACCCGATCCTCGATGCGGTAGGCCAGCATGTGGCGCAGTTGCCGCAGATACCAGGGGATGCCGCACCGCACGTAGTCGCTGAGGACGAGCCAGTTCGCGAGCGGCGGCTCGCGGAAGATGTCGAGCGCCAGCGCGAGTGCCTGGGCTGTGGGTGTGCGGTGCCGGTCGTCGGCGACGGGACCCATCGCGACGACGTGCGTGACCAGATCGGGACGCTGCGCGGCGAGTTCGATCACCCACTGGCTGCCCATCGAGTGGCCGACCGCGACGACCGGCGGGAGGTCGAGGTGCGCGAGGAGGCGGGCGATCGCGGCGGCCATCGCCGGGACGTCGAGCTCACGCGGGGGGTGAGGGAGCCCGCCGAACCCGGGCAGATCGATCGAGACGACGGCGTGGTTGTGCGCCAGCTCGGCATGGAGCCGTCGCAGATAGCGGTGCGACATGCCGATGCCGTGCACCAGGAGGTACGTGTGCGCCGCGTCGGCGCGCGGCGAGAGGACGACGCGGAAGGTGTTGCCGCCGACCGTGACCTCGTGGATCGACGGGCCGTCTGGACGTACCCTCACGCGATGCCTTTCGTCGCCGGAGAGGTTCACGGTAGCCGGGTGCGGGACGTGTCGTGCGGGGGTTGACCTGGCGGTGGTTGGGGTTGGGGTTTGGGGCTGCGCCGGTACGGAGGGTGCGGGAGATCTGCCGCACATCGAACCCGCGAAGAATGAGAGGACTCTCATTTTGAGGGTGTGCATAGCGTGTGTTCTGGGCCCGTTCTGCCGGGGTGGATGTCGGTGGTCGGTGGCAGAGTGCAGGTATGACGGATGCGGCGGAAACCCCCGGTGGCGAGGACTATCTCGCCGCCCTGGCGGGGATCGTCGCTGATGTTGGGGCTGTGGCCGTCGAGTTGGCGCGCGTGCAGATCCGGGAGCTTCGGGCGCTGGCCGCTGCAGGGCGGTTGGCGGAGGCGCAGACCGCGCAACGCAACGCGCGCGTTCAGGTCCACGACATGGCCCTGCGATCGATCGCGGCCGAGGTCGGCGGGGTCATGCGCGTGACGGATCGGACCGTGCAACGCCGGATCGGCGAAGCGCGGACGTTGATCGAAGGGTTCCCGGCGACTGTCGAGGCGTGGGAGCGGGGCCGGATCGTCCGAGGGCACGCGATGGCGATCGTGGAGACCGGGACGAGCCTCCCCGCGGAGATGTGGGCCGAGTTCGAGCAGGTCGCGATCGCCCGATGCGAGCGGAACACCCCCAACCGGGTGCGAGGCGAGCTTGAGATCCTCGCCCACCGGATGCATCCCCGGTCTTTCTCCGAGCGGCATGAGGAAGCCGCCGCTGGGCGGTGCGTGCGATTGGTGCCGGGGCGGGATGGGATGAGCGATGTGGTCGCGACCTTGCCGACGGTGATCGCGGAGGGAATTTGCGACCGATTGACGCAGCAGGCAAGGGCGATCATCGACACCCGTGACGAACGGACTGCCGCTCGCGGCGGTGCGGGTGTTGCGTTCGGGGACGTCGCCACAAAACGCACTGGTGACGAAGAGGGCAACGACGATGACGCCGCCGCGATCGTCGCCACCGACCAGCGCTCCATCGACCAGGTCCGGGCAGACGTGTTCGCCGACCTCCTCCTCGCCGGGACCCCGGCCCTGGATGACACCCGCGACACCACCGCCGGTCCCCTCGGTGCGATCCGGGCACGCGTGCAGGTCCTCGTGCCCGCCGCGACCCTCACCGGAGAAGACAACGGACCGTGCGACCTCGCGGGGCGCTCCCCCATCGACCCCGCCACCGCACGGACGCTCGCCGGCAGCACCCACATCTGGGAGCGCCTGTTCCACGACCCGACCACCGGTGTCACGGTCGCGACCGACTCGTACCGGGTTCCCTCCGGGATGCGACGTTTCCTGCAAGCCCGTGACCAGCACTGCCGGTTCCCCGGATGCCGCGTCGCCGCCATCCGTTGCGAGGTCGATCACACCCACGACCACGCCCTCGGCGGACGAACCGAACTGTCGAACCTCGCCCACCTGTGCCAGAGGCATCACTCCATGAAGCAGTTCACCGCGTGGAGAGTGCGACAACTGGGGGGTGGCGTCCTGGAATGGACCTCACCCCTCGGCAGGACCTATCGCGAAGACGCACCTACCCCGGCCGTCGCGTTCACCCCTGCCACGCCACCACCACCGCCATCGCCGATCGCACCAGCGGAACCCGCACCCTTCTGACGCCCGCGGCGCGAACGAGCGCGTCCCGCCGCGCCTCGCCACCACGGCCCACTGCCTACACTCGTCCAATGCCGATGGCCGACTACGTCGCCTCCCTCCGCTCGCGCATCGGCACGGACTTCCTGCTCCTTCCAGGCGTGACCGCCGTCATCCGCGACGGGCGCTGCATCGACCGCGTCATCGGCGACGTCCGCGACGATCTGTAGGGTGCCGCCATGACGACCGACATCCGCGACGACCGCACCGTCGTCCTCCTGCACGGCTGGCCGGGACTCCCCTCCGACTACGACGCGGTCACCGCCGACCTGACCGACCTCCGCACCCTCACCCCCGACCTTCTCGGCATGGGGGCCGGGTTCGACGGCGTCCCGAGCGTCGAGGCATCCACCGCCGAATCGCACGCCGAACGCGTCCTCGCGGGGCTCGACGACGCCGGCATCACGACCGGAGTCATCATCGTCGGCTGCGACATCGGCAGCCGCATCGCCCAAGCCGCCCTCCGCGCAGACCCGAGCCGGTTCCACGGCGCCGTCCTCACCCCGGCCTACCCGGGCGTCGGCGACCGCGCCGCATCCCCCGCCCTCGCCTCCGTGTTCTGGTACCAGCACTTCCACCGCGACCCCGTCGCCACCCAGCTCATCGACGGCGACGAACGCGCCGTCCGCACCTACCTCACCCGCACCTGGAACAGTTGGCGAGCGGATGCCGCACCCCCGCCGCACCTCGACGAGATCATCGCCGCCTACGCACGGCCGGGCGCGTTCGCCGCCAGCCTGCAGTGGTACGTCGCCAACCGCGGCTACACCGCCGACACGGCCCCCGTCACCGTTCCGACGACGATGCTGTGGCCCGGCGCCGACCCGCTGTTCTCGACCGACTGGACCGACAGGCTGCCCGACCACTTCACCGACGTCCGCCTCGACGTCATCCCTAGATGCGGGCACTTCATCCCTGTCGAGCGGCCCGACGCCGTCGTCCGCGCCATCCGCTCGCACCTCGACTGACCGCTCAGGTCGCCGCGAGCCGCGCCTTCTCGACCTCGACGTCGAAGTCCGCCGCCGGCCACTGCGGATCGATCCGCTCCAAGACCTCGATCAGCAGCGCCTGCACCGCCAACCGGGCGTACCACTTGTGGTTCGCCGGCACCACCAACCACGGCGCACGATCCGTCGACGTCCGATCGAACACCGCCTGATACGCGTCCATGTACGCCGGCCACAGCTCCCGCTCGTCGACGTCGCCGGGGTTGTACTTCCAGTGCTTGTCCGGCCGCTCGAGCCGCTCCGTCAGACGCGCCTTCTGCTCATCGCCCGAGATGTGCAGCATGACCTTCACGAGGTGCACACCGCGCTCCGCCAGCCGGTCCTCGAAGTCGACGATGGCGCCATACCGTCGCTGGATCTCCTCGGGAGCCGCGAGCTGCCGCACCCGACCGATCAGCACGTCCTCGTAATGCGACCGGTCGAACACCCCGATGTACCCGGGCTCGGGAACCTCCCGCTCGATCCGCCACAGGAAGTCGTGCGCCAGCTCCTCGGGCGTCGGCTTCTTGAACGCCTTCAGATGCACGCCCTGCGGATCCGTCGCCCCGATCACGTGCCGGACGATCCCGCCCTTGCCCGCCGAATCCATCGCCTGCAGCACGAGCAGCACCGACGGCGCATCCGGCTGCGTGCGACTCTGTGCGTACAGCCGCTCCTGCAACTGATCGAACTCCTCCGCCGCAGCGGCGAGATCCGCCTGCCCCGACTTCTTGTCGCCGTCGTACCCGGGCGTCGACGCCGGGTCGACATCGGCGAGGCGGAAACCCGCCCCCACCCGCAACAGCGTCGACGGTGACCCGGTCCAGTGATCGTCAGCACTCATGCGGCATATCCTGCCCTGCCGGAGACCTGCGCGCGACGGTCTTGCGGATGCGGCGGCTACCGCGTCAGCGGGACCTCGATGATCTGGCGTCCCCCGGGCGGCGACGTCAACGCCTGGTCGAGCGCGCCCCGCGTCGTCACCCGGCGGTACTCCCACCCGTACGCGCGGGCGATCTCTTCGACACGTGCCGTCTGCGGCGTGAACTGCACCCGGTCGAACGCCTCGGCACCGGCGATCCCGGCAACCTCCAGACCGTCGAAGATCGTCCCGCCGCCGTCGTTGCCGACGATGACCTGGATCCGCGGCTCCCCCTCGGCCGGAGGATGCAGCAGCGCCCCCACGTCGTGCAGGAACGCCAGGTCGCCCAGCAGCACCCGCGTGACCCCCGGCGTCGCACCGCGCTGCGAGGCGGCCGCGATCCCGAGCCCTGTCGCGACCGTGCCGTCGATGCCGGCGAGCCCGCGGTTCGCGTGCACCGGCACCTTCTTGCCGCCGAGGATCTCGTCCGCCACCCGGACCAGCCGCGACGACCCGAACAGCAGCCGGTCGTGCGGCCACGTGGCCCGCCACACGGCATCCACCAGAACCGCCCGATCGACGGGCGCGCGGATCGCGCCGAGCTCGGCCGAGATCGCCCCCAACCGCTCGGCCGGCACCGCCGACGACAGCGCATCGGCATCGGGCGCGGCGGGACTGAGGTCGACGATCTGCTCCCGCGACGCCCTCATCCACGCTCCGAGCCACTCCCGGTCCGCGGCCGCCGACGGAGCGGTCACGCCGTCCACGGCGACCGTCGTGCCGTTGAGGTTCAGCTGCTCGCCCGGACCGCGCACCGCGAGCACCTCGACGTCCGCGCGACTCAGCAGCCGGGCGACCTCGCGGCTCAGCGTCGGGTGCCCGAACACGACCGCCCGTTCGACGCGGCCGCCGAGCTCGGGGTCGGACAGCAGCCGCCGGTACCCGTGCACGAGATGCCGACCGAACCGCGCGCCGCTCACGATCTCGGCGATGAGCGGGTAGCCGCCCTCGTGCGCCAACTGCTCGGCATCCGTCCCCGCATCGGCGCCCGCGACGACGACCGTCCGCGGCCCCGCCGCGAGCACGACCGGCTCCGCACCGGCGACCTGGAGCGCCGCGCCGACGCCCCCGCCGCCCTGGTAGTGCGCGCCCCACTCCGTTTCGGCGGTCTCGTCGGCGGCGTCCGCAGGGTCGGATGCCGCGACGACACCGGTCGACGACGGCAGCCACTCCGGCAGCGCACCGGCGAGCGGCTCGCGGAACGGGACGTTGAGGTGCACGGGCCCGGCGACGCGGGATCCTGCGCCCACCGCGGCATCCCACCCCTCGTCGGCGGCGGCGCGGAACGGCGCCACCTCGTCGCCGTCGATCGCGTCCGCGAGCGCCTCGGCGACCGGCAGGTCGGATTCGAGTCGCACGAAGCCCGAGAACATCCCCGGCTGGCGCGTGGCCTGGTTCGCGCCGACCCCGCGCAGCTCGGGCGGGCGGTCCGCGGTCAGCAGCAGCAGCGGCACACCGGAGTGGTGCGCTTCGAGCACGGCGGGGAGGAGGTTCGCGACCGCGGTGCCGGACGTGCAGATCACGGCCGCCGGCATCCGGTCCTCGCGTCCGATGCCGAGCGCGGTGAACCCGGCGACGCGCTCGTCGATGCGCACGTGCAGCCGGATGAGGCCGCGCGACTCGAGTTCGGCCGCGACCAGCGCGAGGGCCTGCGACCGGGAGCCCGGCGAGAGGACGACGTGGCGCAGCCCGCGCTCGATCAACCGGCCGAGCAGCGCCGCCGCGGCGCCGGTCGCGGGCGCGCGGCCGGATCCGTCGCGCGTCATGTCAGGAACGCGACCCGCGCGACTGCTCGTCGGAGTCGTCGTCCGCCGGCGGGTCGACGGGGCGCTCGCGCGGGTCGGGCGCCTCGGAGTCGAGGGCGGCGAGCTCCTCCTCGAGGCGGCGGATGCGCTCGTCCTGATCGCTCGTGGTGTTGAGGCGACCGAGGAAGTCGGGGTCGTCGTCGGGGGCGCGGAAGACCACCCGGTTCGACGAAGCGCGCGAGCGACCGATGACGAACCAGAGGATGCCGCCCACGACCGGCAGCAGGATCACGATGAGCAGCCAGATCGGCTTGCTGACCCCGCGGTGACGGGTCGGGGACTGCACGGCGCAATCGACGATGCTGTAGACCCAGAACGCGGCCAGCAGCAGCGCCAGAACGAGGTACACGCGCGCCATTCCTCCATCCTAGGCACGCGCCCGCGGCCCGAGGCGGCCGGGGCGAACCCCCGGGTGCACGGCCGTAGAATGGCGGTATGCGTGCCCGGTCAGCCTTCGTCTACGCGCTGCTGCGGCTGCTCGCCTTCTTCGTCCCGTTCGGGATCATGATGCTCTTCCCGGTGCTGCGCGAGCAGTACTGGCTTGCGGCGATCTTCGCGGCCCTCATCGGGCTGAGCCTCTCGATGCTCTTCCTGCGTCGCCCCCTCGACGAGGTCTCGACCGGCATCGCCGAGACCCGCGCGGCGCGCAAGCGTGCCGCGAGCGACGAAGCCGTCGACGACGACGCGAACTGACGCTCAGGCGACGTACGCCCAGAGGATGAACGCGCTCCACGCGAGCGACGCGAGCGAGCTGAGCTGCAGCGCGACGATGAGCTCCCGCGGCGTGCGGTACGTCCAGACGATGAGCGTCGCCGACAGCGTCGCGAGCAGCACGATGAGCGACAACCACGCCACCGGGTAGAAGACCGCCAGCACCGGCACGACCGCGAACGGCACGAGCATGAACACGGTGTAGAGCACCTGCGACGCCCGCTTGCCGATGAGCACGGTCAGCGTGCGCTTGCCGGCGACGCGGTCCTGATCGATGTCGCGCAGGTTGTTCGTCACGAGCACGCCGCACGCGAGGGCGCCGACGGCGATCGAGGGCACCCAGGACTCCTGCGGCACGGACCCCGCCTGCACGAACGTCGTCCCGATGACCGCGACGGGGCCGAAGAAGACGAAGACGAACAGCTCGCCGAGGCCGAAGTAGCCGTACGGACGCTTGCCGCCGGTGTAGAACCACGCCGCGACGATGCAGACCGCGCCCACGGCGAGCAGCCACCAGAACTGCGTGCGGATGACGATCGCGAGGCCCGTGACGGCCGCGATCCCGAAGAAGAGGAGAGCCGCGATCAGGACGGCGCGGGGCGCGACGCGTCCCGAGGCGGTGAGGCGGGTCGGGCCGACCCGGTGGTCGTCGGTGCCGCGGACGCCGTCGCTGTAGTCGTTCGCGAAGTTGACCGCGATCTGCAGCGACACGGCCACCACGAGGCAGCTCAGCGCGAGCACCCAGTGGAACCCGGCGCCGACGGCGATCGCCGCACCCGTGCCGACGAGGATCGGGCTGATCGCGAGCGGCAGGGTGCGCAGTCGCGCGGCGCCGATCCAGTCGCGCGCCGTCACCGGGGCGGGCTTCGGCGGGGCGGACGAGACGCGCGCCTTCGCCGGGTTGCCGCGCGAACCGGAGCGCTTCGCGGCGGGCTTACGGGAGGTCTTTCGGGATGCGGCCACGACCAAGGATCCTATTCGTCCTCCGCCAGCAGCCGTCGGAGCAGCGCCCGGTCGGGCTTGCCGCTCGTCGTCAACGGCACCGCGTCGAGCACGAGCAGCTCGCGCGGTCGCGCCGGCGCACCGATCGCCGCGGCGACGACGCGGCGCGCCTCGTCGAGCACGTCGGGCTCGGTTCGGTCGGCGAGCGCCGCCCGCGAGAGGACGACGACGGATGCCGCGCCCCACCGCTCGTCCGTCGTCGGCACGATCACGGCGCCCTCGAGCCCCGGCACGGTGCGCACGGCCTGCTCGACCCGGTCGAGCGAAACGTTCACCCCGCCGGAGACGATGACGTTGTCGCGGCGCCCCGTCACCCGCAGCACGCCGTCCTCGACGGACCCGGTGTCGCCCGTGCGGTACCAGCGGGTCCCGTCCGCGTCGCGCACGAACACCTCGGCGGTGAGCTCGGGCTCGCCGAGGTAGCCGTCGGCGAGCGTCGGGCCGCTCAGCTGCACTTCGCCGTTTGCGATCCGCATGCGCACGCCCTCGAGCGGCCGCCCGTCGTAGACGCAGCCGCCGCTCGTCTCGGTCGACCCGTAGGTGCGGACGACCCGGGCGCCGAGGGCCGCGGCCCGTTCGGAGAGCGCGGGCGGTAGGGCCTGCCCGCCGACGAGCACGGCCTCGAACGAGGCGAACGCGCGGGCGACCGCGGCATCCCTCTCCCCCGCCTCGACCAGCGTCTGCACCTGCGCCGGCACGAGTGACGTGTACGTCGGGATGCGGCGCCCGCCCTCGCTCGCGGCCATCGCCGATGCGGCGGCGGTGAAGGTCCGCGCCGTGAACGAGCCTGCGAGGATCGCCGGGTCGCGCCCGGCGACGAGCGCGCGCACCATGACCTGCACGCCGGCGACGTAGGTCGCGGGCAGGGCGAGCAGCCAGGCGCCGCTGCCTATGCGGTCGGCGGTCGCGAGCGCCGACGAGGTCAGCGCCGACCGGCTGAGCGCGACCGACTTGGGGTAGCCCGTCGATCCGCTCGTCGTGACGACGACGGCCGTGCCCGCGGGGACGTCGGTCGGAAGAGCGGATGCCGCGCCGAGCGCGACCGCGGGCCCCGCACCGAGCACCGCGGACCGCAGCGCCCGCAGCACGTCGCGGGGATCGGCGGAGTCGAGCGGGCGCAGCTGCATCGCGGGACTCAGAAGTGGTACGGGTACGGCGACCAGTCCGGGTCGCGCTTCTCGAGGAACGCGTCGCGGCCCTCGACGGCCTCGTCGGTACCGTAGGCGAGCCGCGTCGCCTCACCGGCGAACACCTGCTGGCCGACCATCCCGTCGTCGATCGCGTTGAACGCGAACTTCAGCATGCGGATCGCCGTGGGCGACTTGCCGAGGATCGTCCGGGCCATCGAGATCGCCTCGCGCTCGAGGTCGGCGTGCGGCACGACGCGGTTGACGGCGCCCATCTCGTACGCGCGCTGCGCCGAGTACTCCTCGGCGAGGAAGAACACCTCGCGCGCGACCTTCTGGCCCACCTGACGCGCCATGTACGCCGAGCCGTAGCCGGCGTCGAACGACCCGACATCCGCATCGGTCTGCTTGAAACGCCCGTGCTCGGCGCTGGCGATCGAGAGGTCGCAGACGATGTGCAGCGAGTGCCCGCCGCCGGCCGCCCAGCCGGGGATGACGGCGATGACGACCTTCGGCATGAACCGGATGAGGCGCTGCACCTCGAGGATGTGCAGGCGTCCCGCCCGCGCGGGATCCGGAGTCGTCGCATCGTCAGCGGCGTAGGTGTAGCCGTCGCGACCGCGGATGCGCTGGTCGCCGCCGGAGCAGAACGCCCACCCGCCGTCCTTCGGGCTCGGACCGTTGCCGGTCAGCAGCACGACGCCGATCCTCGGGTCCTGCCGCGCCGTGTCGAGGGCGCGGTACAGCTCGTCGACGGTGTGCGGGCGGAAGGCGTTGCGCACCTCCGGCCGGTCGAACGCGATGCGCGCGATCCGGCCGTCCGTCGAGACGTGCGCGGTGATGTCGGTGTAGGCCTCGGCGCCGGGCGCCGCGGCCCACTCCGCCGGGTCGAAGAGCTCGGAGACGGTCACCCGGCCAGCCTACGCGCGGGGCCGAGCCGGGCGGATGCCGCACAGCGTCACACGCACCGTCGCGAGGAGCCGCACACCCCTACCCTGGAGCGGTGATGTCCCGCGCCCTCCCCGCCCTCGCCGCCGCCGTGCTGGCGCTCACCCTGTCCGCCTGCGCGCCCGCCGCGCCGAAGGCCGATCCCGGCTCGCCGTCGCCGACGCCGTCCGCCACGACGTGCACCGCCGACTCCGGGGTGACCGTCATCGTCGATGGCGGGAACCTGCCGGGCGCGGACGAGGTCGCGCTCGACACGTGCGTGCCGGCCGACGAGCCGATCGCCGCGACCGACGCCCTCGCCGCCGCCGGGGTCGAGCTCGAGGGGACGACCGAGTACGGTGACGCCATCGTCTGCCGCGTGAACGGCCTGCCCGCAGCCGACGAGCCCGTCGGATCGACCGAGGACCCCGACTACGTCGAGTCCTGCGAGAGCATGCCCGCCGGCTTCGCGTACTGGGGTCTGTGGGTGCGCCCGTCCGCCGACGCGGAGTGGGGCTTCGCGCAGGAGGGCATCGCGACCCTGCAGCTCTCCCCTGGCGAGAGCCTCGAACTGCTCTTCTCGCTCGACGGCGAACCGGCGGCGCCGACGCCGTGACCGTCCGACCCGGACCGCTGCGGGCCGCGACCGCCGTCGCGGCCGGGTTCGTCGTGGTCCGGGTGATGTACCGCGTCCTGTTCGGCGGTGCCGACGGCGGCGGGACGCTCCTCCTCGACCTGCCGTCCTGGCGCCTGCCCGCGCCGTTCGCGCATGTCGAGGTGCTCGGCCCGGTGACCGCCGGCGGGATCGCGGAGGCCGCGGCATCCGCTCTGCCCATCGCGGTGCCGCTCCTGATCGTCGGCGCGCTCGTCGCGGTGCTCGACGTGCCGCGACTTCTCGCGCGCGGCGCACGTCGCGGCCCGGTGCAGGGCCTCGCCC